>CAYFRC010000005.1:13946-25223 GCA_964345325.1 uncultured Oscillospiraceae bacterium | reverse complement strand
TATGCGGCACATGCAGGGCTCCTGCAGCGTGATGGCGGTCGTGAAAGCGGATGCCTATGGGCACGGCGCGGTTGTTTGTTCTGACTGTTTTCTCGAAAACGGCGCGTCCTCCCTCGCGGTTGCGACGGTGGACGAGGCGATAACCCTTCGGGACGCGGGCATCCGTGCCCCCGTGCTCGTCCTCGGCGGGGCGACGGCGGAGGGCGCAAGGGAATGCGTCGCGCGGGATGTCGCGCTCGCGCTGTACGATGCGGAGACGCTTTCCGCGATGCAGCGCGAAGCCGCCATGCGCGATACGGTTGCGCGCGCGCATCTGAAGATCGATACGGGCATGATCCGCGTGGGGCTTCGGGGCGAAAAAGAGATTTTCTCATTTTTGGACGCGCTGAAGCGCGCGCCAAACGTTCGGATAGAGGGCGCGTTCACGCACTTTGCCGCGCCGGATGCGGACATCGAATTCACGCGAGAGCAGAGCGCGCGCTTTCTGCGCGCGGCGGACATATTGCGCGGCGCGGGCTATACCCCCATGCTGCACGCCGCCGCGAGCGCCGCGGCGCTGTTGGATCCCGCATTCCGATACGACTGCGTAAGGCCCGGGATCGCCCTGTACGGCGAGGAGGTTGGGCACCTGTGCCCCGGGATCGAGCCCGCGCAGACGCTTGTGGCAAAGCCCATGCGCATAGAGGAAATCGATGCGGGAGAGACGGTCGGCTACGGCAGGGCATTTACCGCGCGGCGCAAGAGCCGCATCATGACGCTCCCCGTCGGCTACGGCGACGGATATCCCCGCGTGCTGAGCGGGAAGGCGCAGGTCCTCGTAAAGGGAAAGCGCGCGCCCATCGCGGGCCGCGTATGCATGGATATGCTGATGGCGGATGTTACGGACATCGAAGGCGTTTCCATGGACGACGAGGTCGTTTTGATGGGGAAACAGGGCGGCGAGCGCATTGCGCCGGGTGAACTTGCGGCACTTGCCGGCACCATTCCCTACGAAATCATCCTCGGCTTCCACGCGAGGGTGCCGAGGGTCGTCATCGGGCAGAAATCTTGAGAAGGAGAAGCAGCCTTGATCGTCGAAGCAAAAAATGAAATACGCCGCAGGATGCGCGCCATGCGCGACAAGGTATCCATCATCGAGATGATGGAGCTTTCGGCGCGCATATGCAGCCGCGTTCTGCAGCTCGAGGAATACCGTCGGGCGCAAAACATCCTCTGCTATTCCCACCTCAACGGCGAAGTGGCGACGATCGGGCTCAAGGACGCCATCCGCAAAGACGGAAAGGCGCTGTATTTCCCGCGCGTCGCGGACAGGACGCATATGGAGGCGGTCTTCTGCGCGAACCCCGATCGCGACCTTGCGCGCGGCGCGTACGGCATCATGGAACCTGTGGGCGATCGCGTGATTCAACCCGAACAAATCGACCTCGTACTGGTGCCGGGGCTCGCCTTCACGCGCGAAGGGGACAGGCTCGGCTACGGCGCGGGCTTTTACGACAGGTTCCTGCCCCTGTGCGAAAAAGCGGTTCGCGTGGGGCTGTGCTACGAAAAGCAGCTCGCAGAAGCGCTCCCGACGGAGGAGTTTGATTGCAAAATGGACTATGTGGTGACGGAGCAGCGCCTGTTCTGCTGTGAAGAAATGACAAAGGAGACGGAAAAATGAACGCCGGATGCAAGATGGGGTTTCGGGTTCTCATGTACTACGGATTGATGGTGCTTTTGAGCATTTTGTTTTTGAGCGGGATGACCGGTTGGCTGCTCTATACGCTGAATGCGCTGTTGCTGCTCGGCTTCGGCGCGCTCGTGCTTAACGACTGTGCGTATCAGGGCGAAAAGGCGGCTAAGACGCTCGCGATGATCGAAAAAAAGCGCGCCGAGGGGCTTTCTGTCGATCCCCTGTACGAAAAGCAGGCGTTTTCCAAGCGCAATGCCGTATATCTCCTGCTTACGGCCGCGCTCCCGCTGCTTCTGCTTGCGGCGGTGAACCTTGCGTGCGAGCCGTACTATCCCGTGGTCGAAGTTTCCGCCGAGGCGGAAATGCCCGTGGAGGAAGAGGCGGAGCCCTTGCCCTACGACGAGGGTGCGTTCCCCGAGGCGAACGCGGAGATTCCCGAACCCGAAGAGCCGATGTCGCGCGTGGTGCTTCTCATGGTCATAACGCGCGCGCTGTTCATGCCGTTCCTCGGGCTGTACACGCTGGTTTCCGCGCACGTGCTGTACATATTGTTCCTTCCGCTCTCTCTGCTGCTGCCGACGGCCGGCGCGATCGGCTATCTGCAGGGGCCGAAGCTGCGCGAAAAGAAGCTCGACGACATCGAAAAGGGCAAAAAGCGCAAGATGCGCAACCTCCGCGTCAACAAAAAGCCACGCACGCCGCGCTCCGCGCGCCCCGAGGTGTAATGCGCATCGTAGGCGGCGAGCATCGCGGGCGCAAGCTCGTTTCGCCCGAGGGCGTTTCGACGCGCCCCACATCCGACAGGGTGCGCGAGGCGGTGTTCAACATCCTGCGCGGAGATATTTTGGATGCCGTCGTATTCGACGCATTCTCCGGTTCCGGCGCAATGGCGCTCGAGGCGGTCAGCAGGGGCGCGAAATGCGCCTACGCCTGCGAAAGCGACAAGAGTGCGCAGCAAATCCTTCGGAAAAACATCGCCCTTTGCAGGGCGGAACATGCCGTAACGCTCTTTTCCTCGCCGTGGCAGGAGGCAATACCCAAAATGCGGGAAGTGATCGATATCGTCTTTTGCGACCCGCCCTATGCGCTGCGGGAAGCCTATGGTGATGTGCTCTCCGCGCTCGAAAAGGCGCGCCTGCTCAAAGAAAACAGCATCGCGGCACTGGAATACCCGTCCGCAGATCCGCCGCCGCGCGTTCCGGGCGGCTGGGAAATATTCGATATCCGCAAATACGGCGCGTCGTCCGTGGCGTTCGCGCGGCAAACGGGGTGTGGGGCATGACGGTCATCTATCCGGGCAGCTTTGACCCGCCGACCGTCGGGCATCTGGACATCATCCAAAGGGCGAGCAGGCTCTTTGACGAGGTTTGGGTGATCGCGATGGTCAACGAAAAAAAGCGCCCCCTCTTCTCGCCCGAGGAACGGGTCGAGATGCTCAAAACCATTTTGCGCGACCTTCCGAACGTCCGCGTGGATTTCAGCAGCCGCCTTTTGATCGAGGAATACACATCGCGCGGCGCGCAGGCGATCCTGCGCGGGCTGCGCGAGACGGGCGATTTCCTCGCGGAGCAGTCCGTGAGCGACGCGATGCTGAAAATGTACGGCGCGGAGACGGTTTTTTTGAAGGCGGAACCGGAGCATTCCTATGTCTCCTCCTCCTTGGTGAAAGAAATTCTGCGTTTTGGCGGCGACATTTCGCCGCTGGTGCCGGGGGAGATCCTCTCCCGAATCGAAGCGAAAACGGAAACAGAAAGGGGTACTATCCATGGCGCATGAAGACGATATCCTCTTTGACGAGGGCTTGACGCGCGACGAACAGAACCAAAGAAAAGCCGGCGTGGACGATCAGGCGACGTACATTCTCACCCTGATCGACTATCTGGAGGACCTTTTGAGCGGGCGCGAGGGCATGATTGCCCGCTTCGGCATCGATGTAAAGGCATGTCTGGACATCATCGACGACATGCGCCACAACCTGCCCGACGCGATCCAGTACGCACAGCAGGTGAAGGACAACCGCGCGGAGATTCTGGCGAAGGCGAAGCGCGGGGCGGAGAGCGCCGTCAGCGCGGCGGAGACCCGCGCGAAGGTCATCCTGCAGCACGCGCAGGCGGAGGCAGAGGCCGCGATCGATGAGGCGACGCGCAACGCCGCCGCCATCATCGACGATGCGACCGAGAAAAAAGCCGCGATGATCGATTCTTCCAACGTCATGCTGGAGGCGCGGCAGGAGGCCGAAACGCTCATCAACCGCGCGCGGGCGGAGGCGCAGCAGCGCCTCGAAGCCAATGCGGCGAACATCGATGCGATGTACGCGCGCGCGGAGAGCGACCTTGCGGCGGCGTACAACAAGATTCGCAACGACCGCGAGCAGCTCAGCTACGTGAAATAACAGAAGGAGCATCTTCAACCATGCGGCAGGTTCTCTTGGTGCGCTTTGGCGAGGTCTATCTCAAGGGGCAGAATCGCCCCTTTTTTCTCAAACGGTTGACGGAAAACGTGCGGCGCGCCGTCGCCCCCATTGGCGGCATGGTGTGGCTGTCCGATTCGCGCATCTACGTCGCGGATTGCGACATCCAAAGCGCAATTTCCCGCGTCAAAAAAGTGTTCGGCATCCATTCGGTGAGCCCCGCGTGGGAGCTGGACAAGGATTTCGACAAAATCTGCGAGGTCAGCGCCGAGATCATGCGCGGCAAAACGGGCACATTCAAGGTGTTCGCGCGCCGCAGCGACAAGACCTTTCCCATCGATTCCATGGAGATGGGGAAGCTGATCGGCGGCTATGTATTGCAGCGCGTGCCGGGCCTTTCCGTGGACGTACACGCGCCGCAGCACAAACTCTCCGTCGAAGTTCGCGACCGCGCCTATATCTACGTGGAGGAAATCCGCGCCGCCGGCGGCATGCCCACGGGCACGGCGGGTAAGGCGCTGCTCCTCCTCTCCGGCGGGATCGACAGCCCCGTCGCGGGCTATCAGGTCATGCGCCGCGGCGTGGTTTTGCAGGCGATCCACTATTTTTCCTTCCCCTATACGAGCGACCGCGCCAAGCAAAAGGTGCTCGATCTCGCGAAAATCCTGAGCGAATACCAGTCCGGAATGCTCGTACACGTGGTGCCGTTCACGCGCATTCAGCTCGAAATCCACGAAAAGTGCGCCGACAGCATGGGCACGATCCTCATGCGCCGCTTCATGATGCGCATCGCCGAGCGCGTGGCGCAGGAAAACGGCCTGCAGGCGCTCGTGACGGGGGAGAGCATCGGGCAGGTCGCCTCGCAGACGATGGAGGCACTCATGTGTACGGACGCGCTTGCGCGCCGCCCCGTGTTCCGCCCGCTGATCGGGCTGGACAAGTTGGAGATCACCGAGATCGCGGAGAAAATCGATACGTACGATACGTCGATCCTCCCGTATGAGGATTGCTGCACCGTCTTCACGCCGCGCCACCCCACGACGAAGCCCAAAATCGAGGATGTGGAGCGCGAAGAGGCGAAGCTGGACGTAGGAGCGCTCGTGGACGAAGCCGTGCGGGGCATCGAGCAGTACCGCACGTGGGAAGAAGTATGAGGGCGTTTCTCGTCTCCGAAAAGCACGACGGCAGGCGGCTCGACCGGTGGATCGCGTCCGAATTGCCGCTGCTTCCGCGCGCGCTCATGCAGAAATACCTGCGGCAGAAGAAATTTACGCGCGATGGCATCCCCCTCACGTGCGACGTGCGCCTTGCCAAGGGCGACCGCATCGAGGCGGACATCCCCGAGGAGTTCTTTGAAAAACGCGCGCCGAGGGACGCGCTGTTAGAATCCTTTCGCCCGCATTTGCGCGTGCTGTATGAGGACGCAAACGTCCTCCTTGCGGACAAGCAGCCGGGGCTCATCGCGCACCCGGATCGCGAAGAAAAGGTCAATACGCTGCTCACGCACGTGCGCGCGTACCTCTACCAAAAGGGCGAATACGACCCCGACTTCAAGCCCGTTCTGTGCAACCGCATCGACCGCTTTACCGGCGGCATCGTGATCGCCGCAAAAAACGCGGTCGCGCTGCGCGATATGAACATCTTAATCCGCGAGCGGCTGATCGACAAGCGCTATCTCGCGGTGATTCACGGCGCGATGAACCCGCCCGAAGGCGTTCTCGACAGCTATATCCTCCAAAGGCAGGGTATGCGCCGCGTCCTCGTGCGCCACGCGCCCGAGGAGGGCGCAAAGCGCGCCGTGACCGAGTATACGACGCTGTGGACGAGAAACGGGCTGTCCCTCGTGGATTGCCTGTTGCGCACGGGGCGCACGCACCAAATCCGCGCGCAGTTCGCGGACGCGGGGCACCCGCTGTTGGGCGATATGCAGTACGGCGACCCGAAGGACGAGGCGCAATTCGGGCGCGGCTATCAGGCGCTGTACGCCTACGGGCTGGATTTCGCATTCGAGCCGTACGGCGGCGCGCTCGACGCGCTTTCGGGACTGTCCGTGCGCGTGCCGCTGCCGTTTCCGCCGTACCATTACGCGCCGCGCTGACCTCGGGTCGGGCGGAGAAGCGGCATTTCGGGTTCGGACATCCCCGCAAGGGGATTTACATGAAGTCCGTCGCCTGATTTCATTGCATTTGCGTTCTCGGCGGAGAGATATCCTCCTGCCGAGGGCGTTTTTTTACCCTCCGAAGCGGGAAACGACGGGCTTTTGCGATATGTCCTTCAAAAAACCTTGAAATGGCGAGCCGTGCGTGATATAGTAGTGTCATCGACAAAAAAGGAAGGGAGACGATTCATTCTGAAAAACGGCATCGGAGAGGCACAGAGAGAGGTTTTTCTCTGCGGAGCGTACAAGTACGCAGTCTTGGAGGACGGAACGGCAGAGATTGTCCGCTATCTGGGGAAAGGCGACGAGGTGGAGATCCCCTCAAAGCTGGACGGGCATGCGGTAACGGCTATCGGGGATTCTGCATTTGGGTGGTGCGAATCCTTTACGAGCATTTCCATCCCGGACACCGTCACGACGATTGGGGACAAGGCGTTTTGGAACTGCGAATCCCTGACGAGCATTGATTTGCCAAACTCCGTCACTGCGATTGGAAAAGAGGCGTTTTCAGAATGTGGCTCCCTGACGGAGATCGACCTACCGGATTCCCTCACGGCGATCGGAGAAAAGGCGTTTGCGTGGTGTCATTCTCTGACGAGCATCACCATACCCGATTCCGTAATGACCATCCCGGCGAATTTTATTTTATCTTGCCAGTGCCTTGCGTCTATAAACGTTTCGCCTGAACACAAAGCGTTTGCTGTGGTCGACGGCGTGTTGTTTGACAAATCGAAGAAAAAAATTCTTCGCTGCCCCACAGTGGTACCTTCCCGAACGTATGCCATTCCGCAGGGCGTCGTCGAGATCGGAAAAGCCGCGTTTGAGCATTGCGAACTCAACAGTATTACCATCCCGGACTCCGTCACCGCGATAGGAGATTTTGCATTTCATTATTGTGAATTTCTTAGCGATATTTCCATTCCAAACTCCGTCACGACGATTGGAGATGCTGCGTTTCATTTTTGTCCATCCCTATGGGATATAACCATCCCGGACTCCGTCACGGAGATCGGAGAATATGCGTTTGCATATTGTCACCTAATGAGTGTAACCATTCCGAACTCCGTCGTAACTGTGGGCGCAAATCCCTTTGAGAGATGTAAATATCTTTTATCCATCAACGTGTCGCCGAACCATGGTACGTTGGCGGTGGTTGACGGCGCATTGGTCGAAAAGGCGACGAAGAGACTCATCAGTTATCCCGCATTCAATAAATCCGAAATGTATACGATTCCGCAGGGGATTATCACTATCGGAGAGTATGCGTTTTGTGACTGTGCGTTTTTAAAGAGTATTACCGTGCCGGACACCGTTACGGAGATTGGGGAATGGGCGTTTGCATCTTGTGGAGCGCTAAGGAGTATTGCTATTCCGAATTCCGTTGCGAAGATTGGGAAAGGCGCATTTTCGGGGTGCGAAGACCTTACGGGTATTCATATCCCCGACGCCGTTACGGCGATTGATAATTCTACTTTTCTATCTTGCAGAACCCTCGAAAGCATCGTAATCCCCGACGCCGTCACGAGGATTGGCAATGGGGCATTCTTAGCTTGTAAATCGCTGACGCATATTACCGTGCCGAATTCCGTTACGGAGATCGGCGCACATGCGTTTGAAGCCTGTGCAAACCTGAAGAGCATTGTGCTTTCAAACTCCATCACTGCGATCGGGAACGGCGCGTTTCAGGAATGCGGCAAACTTACGGACATTGTCATACCCGATGGCACCGCATCGATCGGCGAATCCGCGTTTGAAGACTGCGTATCGTTGAAGACGATATCCCTGCCGAATTCCGTCGCGTCGATCGGAGATGCGGCGTTCAAATGCTGTTTTTCGTTGGCGGGTATAGAGATACAGGGCGCCGTTTCGACGATCGGCGAGGATACGTTTTTTCGCTGCGAATCCATGGCGGAGGCTATCTTGCCGACCTCTGTCACGTCGATCGGCGAATCCGCGTTTTATGGCTGTGAGTCCCTGACGGATTTCACCCTGCCCGAATCCGTCGCGGAGATCGGGGACGGCGCGTTCGCCGATTGCGAATCCCTAAAGAGCATTGCAATACCGAACGCCACCGTGCGTATCGGCGCGAATCCCTTTACGCAATGCGATTCGCTTGGGTCGGTTCATGTGTCGCCGGAACATGGTGCATTTGCCGCAGTCGACGGCGTGCTGTTCGACAAGGCGATGAAAAGGCTGATCTGCTGCCCGGCGGGCATTTCCGCCGAGGCGTATGCCATCCCAGAGGGCGTTACTTCTGTCGACGAGGGCGCGTTTTCGGGCTGCCGCGCCCTAAAACGCATTGTCGCGCCCAACTCCGTCACAACAATCGGGGCGCGCGCGTTTTCGCGTTGCGAATCCCTGACGGATCTCGTCCTGCCGGACTGCGTTACGAAGATAGGGGATAGAGCGTACCTTCGCTGTTATTCGCTGGCGAATTTTTCCCTGCCGAATTCCCTTGAGGCGATTGAAGAGAGAACATTTGAAGGCTGTAAATCGCTGAAGGAGATTTCTATCCCGAACTCCGTTGCGTCGATCGGAGACTATGCGTTCGGCAACTGTGCATCCCTGACGCATATTGCCCTTCCCGATGCCGTCACAACCGCCTGTGCGGATTTCTGTGCGAATTGTCGCTCTCTCGCGTCGATTCACGTTTCGCCGGAACACAAAACGCTCGCCACGCTCGACGGCGTGTTGTTCGACAAGGCGATGCAAACGCTGATCTGCTACCCCATGGGGAGGATCGCCGAAACGTATGCCATCCCACAGGGCGTCGTCGAGATCGGGTATTTCGCATTTAGGCGCAGCGCGCTCAAGAACATTTTTATCCCGGATTCCGTCGTGAAGATTGGGGTTTGCGCGTTTGAAGGTTCCTCCGTGGAGCGCATTGTCGTGCCAAATACCGTCACGGAAATCGAAAGATATGCGTTTCGCGACTGCGAGGCGCTGGTGTTGGTCGTCGGCCGCGATTTCGCTGCACATCAAGCGATACAGCATCTTGGCTACGTTCGATATGTCTTTGCCGACAGCCCCGACTGATTGAACGGCTGAAGGCGCAACAAAGCGGGCGGCGAGGGTTTTTCTCGTCGCCCGCTCTTTGGTTTTGGGGTGTCGCGCCGCCTATTCCTTCAGCAGCGCGATGCCCATTTTCTCTAACTTTTGCAATAGTGCAGCGTCCGCATACGCCTGTACGCGCGTGCCCTCCGGCAGGTATTCCTCGCTCTCGACCTGGCCGTATTCGTGCAGCAGGTTGAGCGATGCGCCCTTGTCGTAGGGGATGACCACGTCGATCGGGCGGCGAAGCTGCGCGACGCGCTTTGCGATTTCCTCGCGCAGGCGGTCGAGCCCCGTGCCGGTGGCTGCGGAAATTAGGATCGCGTCGCGCGGCTCGATCACGCCGCCGATCTGCGCGATGTCCGCTTTGTTGAGCGCTTCCAAGACAGGCACGTTCGACGCGCCGAGCGAATCGAGCACCTCAAACACCGTCTTGCGCTGCTGCGCATACTGGGGCGATGCGAGGTCGGACACCACGACCAACAGATCCGCGTACAGCGCCTCTTCCAGCGTGGATTTGAACGCCTCGACCAGCGGGTGTGGCAGCTTTCGGATGAAGCCGACCGTATCGACCAACATGCATTCGCGGTTGTCGGGCAGATCGATTTTTCGCATGACGGGGTCGAGCGTCGCGAAGAGCTTGTCCTCCACCAATACGTCGGAACCCGATAATGCGTTGAGCAGCGTCGATTTCCCCGAGTTGGTGTATCCCACGAGCGCGACGACCGTCTGCCTGTCCTTCCTGCGGCGCGTGCGCCGCAAATCGCGCTGCTTTTCAAGCTGGCGCAATTCGTCCGTCAGGTCGTCGATGCGCTTTCGGATGCGCCGCCTGTCCACCTCAAGCTGCGTTTCGCCGGGGCCCCTCGTGCCGATGCCGCCGCCCAAGCGGCTGAGCGCGGTGCCGATGCCCGTCAGGCGCGGCAGGCGGTATTTGAGCTGCGCCAGCTCCACCTGCAGCTTGCCCTCGCTGCTCTGCGCGCGGCGGGCGAAGATGTCCAAGATGAGCGCGGTGCGGTCGATCACGCGGGTGGAGAGAATTTCCTCCAAGTTTTTTTGCTGCGCGCCCGTCAGTTCGTCGTCGAAGATGACGAGGTCGATCTCCTGCGCCTGGCAGTCCAGCTGCAGCGATTCCGCCTTGCCGCGCCCGATAAAGGTCGCGGGGTCGGGCTTTTGGCGCTTCTGTAGCACGCGGGAGACGACGATCGCGCCCGCGGTGGTCGCGAGGGCATTCAGTTCGTCCAAAGACGTATCGGAATCCGTCGAGACGAGCAGTGCCTTTTCGGCGTGCTCCACGACGTCGAGCAGCTTTTCCGCCTTTTCGAGGCGCAGCTCCGTCAACTCGATCTCGCGCAGCCAAATGCCCTGCGGGATTCTGCCGGGCTTTACGGGGCCGTACTTCAGGACGGAAAGCCTGCCGTATTCGACATCGCCCAGGAATGCCGCGCTGATGCCGGTGGCCCTGCCGTCCTCCACGCCGATGGCGACCATCGCGTCGAAGCGGAGCAGCCGCAGCGCCTGTTCGTCCACGTCCGAAAGCCGCGCGCTGCCGCCGGGATGCGTGTGGATGCAGCGCAGCCCGCAGAGGCGCGAGAACGAGCGGAACATGCGCCGCTCGGGGAGACCAACGCTGGAGATCGAGCCGATGCTGATCTCCAGGATGCTGCCCTCGCGCGTCAGATAGACCATGACCTCGCGGTTCAACTGCTCTGTAAAGCGCACGAGGAGCTGCACCAGCCTGTCCGGCAGGAAATCCATCCTGTCGAACTCCATATCATACAGCCGTTCGAGCTCCTGCAGTACGCTTTCGCGGATGCCGGTGATATCGCCGTGTATCATGGCGCTTTATCAACTCCGTTACAGTATTATTCCGAGATTTCCCCCGCGGCGAGGCGGTTCTTGTAGTCCGCGATCGCCGTGTGGAGCGCCTCCTCCGCAAGCACGGAGCAGTGCAGCTTGACGGGCGGCAGCCCGCCCAAGGAATCCGTG
>CAYFRC010000005.1:6152-13936 GCA_964345325.1 uncultured Oscillospiraceae bacterium | reverse complement strand
TTGTTCGTGATCGCGAGCGCCTCGTCGATCGTCTTTCCCATGACCATCTCGGTCGCGCGGGAGGAGGTCGCGATCGCCGCGCCGCAGCCGAAGGTCTTGAACTTTACGTCCGTGATGACACCCTTTTCCACCTTGAGGGTGATCTTCATGATGTCGCCGCACTTGGCGTTTCCGACCTGACCCACGCCGGAGGGGTTTTCGATCTCGCCGACATTCCTGGGGTTCATGAAATGATCCATTACCTGATCTGTGTACATGATACAGCCTTCTTTCTTTTAATTGGCGCTTGTTTGTTCATTCAGGGGGGACATGGCGCGCAGCCGCAGTACGATCTCCTTCAGCGATTCGATGACATACTCGACTTCTTCCATGGTATTTTCTTCGCTCAGCGAGAAGCGGAGCGAGCCGTGCGCGATTTCGTGCGGGAGCCCGATCGCGAGCAGTACGTGCGAGGGATCGAGCGAGCCGGAGGTGCATGCGGAGCCGGAGGACGCCGCGATGCCCTTGAGGTCCAGCGCCAGGAGGAGCGACTCGCCCTCTATATAGCGGATGGAGACGTTGCAGTTGCCGGGCAGGCGCTCTGTCGCGTGGCCGTTGAGCCGCACATCGGGGATGCCCGTTAAGATACCATCGATCAGCCTGTCGCGCAGCTTTGTTTCGTAGGCTATGTGCTCATCCAGACGGCTCGTCGCCTTTTCGACGGCATGGCCGAGCGCTACGATGGAGGCGAGGTTTTCCGTGCCCGCGCGCTGCGTCCTCTCCTGCGCGCCGCCGCGCACGAAGCGATCGATCTTCACGCCCGTTTTGATGTAGAGCGCGCCGACGCCCTTGGGCGCGTGGAGCTTGTGCCCCGAGAGGGAGAGCATATCGATGCCCAAGCGCTCGACGTCGATTTCCATGTTGCCGACTGCCTGCACCGCGTCCGTGTGGAAGAGGCAGCCGTGCGCCTTCGCAACCCGCGCGAGTTCCATGATCGGCTGGATCGTGCCGATTTCGTTGTTCGCCATCATAATGGTGACGAGCGTCGTATCCGGGCGGAGCGCCTTCTCGAGCGTTTCCGGGTGCACGATGCCGTATTCGTCCGCAGGCAGGTAGGTCACCTCGAAGCCCTCTTTTTCGAGCTGCTCGCAGGTGTGGAGCACGGCGTGGTGCTCGATCGCGCTCGTGACAATGTGTTTGCCCCTGTTTTTGTTCGCATACGCCGCGCCGCGGATCGCCCAGTTGTCGGCCTCCGTGCCCGAGCCGGTGAAATAGATTTCGTTGGGCTTTGCGTTGAGACCCGCTGCGACCTGCCGCCGTGCCGCCTCGAGCGCCTTGCGCGCCTCCCTGCCGAAGGCGTGTACGCTGGAGGGGTTGCCGTAGATTTCCGTGAGATAGGGCAGCATCTTTTCCAGAATGTCCTCCGTCACGCGGGTGGTGGCGGCGTTGTCCATATATACTTTCTTCTGTGTCATCGTCTTTTACTCCTCTGCGTTCAGGCGCGCTTCGTCCTGCAGCATATCGTGCAGGGTGATGCCGTCTGCGATTTCGTTCAAACCGTCCCTGAGCTTTTGCCAGACGAGCCGCGTCGGGCAGCGGCACGCCCTGTCACAGGCATCCTCCTCGAGCAGGCAATCCGCCAACGCGAAGTCGCCCTCCAAGGAGCGCAATATCTCTCCGACCGCGATATACTCCGGCGGGCGGGAGAGCGTGTAGCCGCCCTGCGCCCCGCGAATGCTGTTTACGAGGCCCGCCCTGCGCAGCACCGCAACGAGCTGCTCGAGATACGCCTCGGAAATTTCCTGGCGTTCCGCGATCTGCTTGATGGACTGCGCTTCGCCCGCATCGTAGTGTTTCGCGAGGTCGAACATGGCGTGAATGCCGTAGCGCCCCCTCGTCGATAGTTTCATGCGCGTCCCTCCTTCAAATTCCGACCTAACTGGTAGGCTTTATTACGAGCGTATTGTACCACCGCCGCGATACGCTGTCAAGAGAAAAATCGCGAATTCCGACTGTTTTACTATAAATTCACGTTGGCGGCATTTCCCCGAATTTCATTTGACAATGTGCGAAGCATCGTTATATAATACCAACAGCGTTGGATATGTGCAGGGAGAAGAAAGTATAATGGAATGTACGATACAACAATTGCAAAATTGGGAGCTGGAGATGGTGGAATCCATCGCGCGCATCTGTGACGCGCACGGCATTCGCTACTTTCTCCACGCGGGGAGCGCGCTGGGCGCGGTGCGCCACGGCGGCCCCATCCCGTGGGACTACGATACGGACATCCTAATCCCCGAAAAAGACATAGAGCGGTTCATCCTCGCCATGGAGGCGGAACTGCCCGCAAAGCTTTGCGTCGATACACACCAAAAAAACCCGATGACGACCGCCATGTTTCCGCGCGTCGGCCTAAAGGGGTATTCGACGGAAGTGCTGCATGTGGACTGCTTTCGCATGATCGGGCTGCCCGAGGATCGCGCGGGGCAGCAAAAGCTCCTGCAGCGGGCGGCGTTTTTGCGCAAGTGCTATCGCACAAAGGTACAGGGCTGGAGCAAATGCAACCTGAAGTCGAAGGTGCTGAAAGCCCTGCTGCTTGTTTCGAGGGGAGCAATCGCGCGCAGATTCGACAAATTGTGCAATACCGTGCCGTTTGAGGCGGCGAAATACGTCGCAAACCCATTCGGCAAGTACGGCATGAAAAACGTGTTCAAAAAAGAAGTGTACGGAGAGGGCGTGATGGTGCCCTACGGCGGCCTGCAGGTGCGCAGCGCCAAGGAGACGGATTTCTATCTCAAACAGTATTACGGCGACTATATGCGCCTGCCCGACGAAAAAACGCGCGCCGCCGACATGGAAAAGACCTATATCGTGGAGGAGGTTTCGGAAAAGCATGTATAACATCGGCTATACCACGGGCGTGTTCGACCTGTTTCACATCGGACACCTGAACATACTGCGCCGCGCGAAGGAAATGTGCAAGTATCTGATCGTCGGCGTTTCGACGGATGAAACCGTGTTGCAGTACAAGCACCGCAAGCCCGTGATCCCGTTTTCCGAGCGCATCGAGATCGTCCGTGCGATCCGCTTTGTGGACGAAGCCGTGCCGCAGACGGATATGGACAAGCTGCGCGCGTGGAAAGACCTGCGCTTTGACGTGCTGTTTCACGGAGACGACTGGAAAAACACCGCGCTGTACGATAAGTACATCGCCGATTTCCGTCAGGTCGGCGTGGACGTCGTGTTTTTGCCGCACACGCGGGGCACGTCCTCTACGGAGATCGCCGCGCGCCTGCACGGCGAATAACCATGCGGCTGGATAAACTGCTGACCGAAACGGGCATGACGCGGACGGAGGCGAAAAAGGCGATTGCCATGGGGCGCGTGCTCTTTCGCGGCGAGCGCGCGCGGGATGCGGGGCTGCAGGTTGCGCAGGGGGATGCGGTGCTGCTCGACGGCGCGCCGGTGCGCCCGAGGGGCGATATCTACCTCATGCTCCACAAGCCCGAGGGTATCATCACCGCGACGGAGGATCCGCACCAGGAAACGGTGCTCTCGCTCGTTCCCGAAATGTACCGCGCGCGCGGCCTTGCGCCCGTGGGCAGGCTCGACAAGGATACGACGGGACTCTTGCTTTTGACGACCGACGGTGCGCTCGCGCATTTTTTGATTTCGCCGAGGCGCGGCGTGGAAAAGGTCTACCGCGCGCACGTCGAGGGGGCGCTTGCCGAGGACGATGTTTTGCGCATGGCGCAGGGCATCCCGCTGAAGGATTTCACGGCGAAGTCCGCAAAGCTTCAAATTCTATCCTCCGAAAAAAGCGAATCCGTCGCGCTGTTGACCGTGACGGAGGGGAAATACCATCAGGTGAAGCGCATGTTTTCGGCGCTCGGGCACCCTGTGACGAAGCTGCACAGGCAGCGCGTTGCGCATCTCGAACTGGAGAATCTTCCCGTCGGGCAGGTTCGCCCGCTGACGGAGGATGAGGTGCGGCAGCTGAAAATCCTCTGCAAAATGGAACGGGAGGAACCCTGAAATGGCGGAGCATTACTATTCCGAGGCGCCGTCCTCCGCGCATGACCCGCGCGCGTTCGAGGTGCAATGCGCGAATCTGCGCCTTTCGTTTGAGACGGACGCGGGCGTATTTTCAAAGGACGCGCTCGATTTCGGCAGCCGCCTTCTGATCGAGACCGCGCCGCCCGTTTCGGGAAGGGCGCTCGACCTCGGCTGCGGCTGGGGCGCGATCGGCATATTCCTCGCGGCGAAAAACCCCGGCGCGCGGTTTACTTTGTCCGACGTCAACGAGCGCGCGGTTTCCCTCGCGCGAAAGAACATTGCGCGAAACGGCATACAAAACGCCGTCGCGGCAGCAAGCGACGGATATGCGTCCCTCGACGGGCAATTCGACGCGATTTTTTCCAATCCCCCGATACGGGCGGGGAAGCAGACGATTTACCGCCTGTTCGATGAGGGAAAGGAGCGCCTGCTTCCGGGCGGCGCGCTGTATCTCGTCATCCGAAAGCAGCAGGGCGCGGAAAGCGCGCTGCGGCACTTGGAGGAAGTATACGGTAACGCAGAAATCCTCGAAAAAGCAAAGGGGTTTTGGATCCTGTCCTGCAAAAAACGAGAGGAGAACATCGAACCATGAACCACAAAAGGCTTGCGCGCGTGGTCGAAGCCATGCGCAAGGAGGGGCTGAAGCAGATTCTCGTGTCGTCCACGGAATCCATGTATTATCTGACGGGGTTTTACGTCGCGCCCGACGAGCGGCTGTGGGCGCTGACCATAGACGACGACGGCAACTGCGCCCTGTTCGGAAATGTGCTGTTCGCGCTGGACAAGAGCCGCGTGGACGTTCCGCTGTACGAGCACACCGATACGGACGATGCGGTAAAGGACATCGCTTCGCACGTACAGGGCGGCAGACTCGGCATCGACAAATTCTGGCACAGCAAGTTTTTGATCTCGCTCCTTGAAAAGCGCCCCGACGTCGTGCCGGTCTTGGGTTCCGCACCCGTGGACGCGTGCCGCATGTGCAAGGACGCGGAGGAGATGGAGGTCATGCGCAAATCCTCGCTCCTCAACGATGCGTGCACGAAAAAGGTCATCGAGTCGCTCGAAATCGGGCAGACGGAATACGCCATTGCGCGCAAATACGCCGACTACGCGGCGGAATACGGCTGCAACGCGGGCTTTTCGCTCGTCGCGTTTGGCGCGAACGCCGCAGACCCGCACCACGGCGCGGGAAGCGACGCGCTCAAAGCGGGCGACAGCATCGTGATCGACGTGGGGCTGGACTACAACCACATGCAAAGCGACATGACGCGCACGGTGTTCATGGGAAAGCCCACCGATTTCCAACGGAAGATTCACGACATCGTGCTTCGGGCAAACCTCGCGGCAATCGCCGCCGTCCGCCCGGGCGTTCCGCTGAAGGCGATCGACTTTGCCGCGCGCAGGGTCATCGAGGACGCGGGCTACGGCAAGTACTTCATCCACCGCACGGGGCACGGCATCGGTCTGTCCGTGCACGAGCCGCCGGACGTGTCGTCCGCAAACGAAATGCTCGCAAAGCCCGGCATGGTCTTTTCCGTCGAGCCGGGAATCTACCTTCCGGGGGAGATCGGCGTCCGAATCGAAGACCTCGTATGCGTCACGGAAGACGGGCACGAAGTGCTCAACAAGCTCACAAAGGAAATCCCGTAAGGGAAACGATCACGCGAGCACGAGCTCCACGGGGCAGTGGTCCGAGCCGTAGATGTCCTGATGGATGTTCGCCTGCGCGATGCGGTGCCTGATCCGCTCGGAGACGATGAAATAGTCTATGCGCCACCCCGCGTTTCGGGAGCGGGCGTTTCCGATATAGCTCCACCACGTATATGCGCCGGTCGCATCCGGATACAGGTGGCGGAAGCTGTCCACAAAGCCGGAGGAGAGCAGCTCCGTCATCTTTCCGCGCTCCTCGTCCGTAAAGCCGGCGTTCATGCGGTTGGTCTTCGGGTTTTTCAGGTCGATCTCCTGATGCGCTACGTTGAGGTCGCCGCACAGGATCACGGGCTTTTTCGCATCCAGTTCCTTCAGGAACGCACGGAAATCGTCCTCCCAGCGGCAGCGGTATTCGAGCCTGCGCAGCCCGTCCTGCG
Organism: uncultured Oscillospiraceae bacterium; assembly: GCA_964345325.1. Taxonomy (GTDB): domain Bacteria; phylum Bacillota; class Clostridia; order Christensenellales; family Aristaeellaceae; genus CAYFRC01. Next base: position 7,811 of record CAYFRC010000005.1, on the reverse strand, counting down.
AGTTGGGCGTATAGCAGTTGACGAGGAAGAAGTCCGGGTATTCCGCCCGAATGATGCGCCCTTCCGTATCGTGCTCTTCGATGCCCATGTCGCGCACGACGGAAATCGGCTCCTGCCGCGTAAACACGGCGGTTCCCGAATAGCCCTTCTTCTGCGCGCTGTTCATGTACAGGGTATAGCCGTCGAGCGCAATGTCCGCCTGCCCCTCCTGCATTTTGGTCTCCTGCAGGCAGATCACGTCCGCATCCAAGGACAGGACGCTCTCTTGGAAGCCCTTCTGCATACAGGCGCGGATGCCGTTCACGTTCCAGGAAATCAGTTTCATATCAAAATTCCTTTCATTCTGCGATGGTAAGGGGTGTTTTCTTCCATGGATTTACTTCAAAAATGCCGCCTCGCCGAAGATACGGCGCGCAAGGCCGGCGAAATGCTCTTAAAGCGCGAGGCGTTTGCCGTGCGCGCAAAGGCGCTGCACGATTTTGTGACGGAGATGGACGTGCGCAGCGAAAACCTCATCCGGGAATCGCTCCTCTCCGCATGTCCCGAGGACGGCTTTTTCGGCGAAGAGGGCGGCGGGGACGAAGCTCGCGACGGTCGCTGGATCGTCGACCCGATCGACGGAACGACCAATTACATCCGCGACATCCCCGGCTACACCGTGTCCATAGCCTACGAAAAGGGCGGCGAACCGGTGCTCGGCGTGGTGTACTGCCCGCGGCTGGACGAGATGTACACCGCGATCAGGGGCATGGGCGCGTTCCGAAACGGCGAAAGGCTGAGCGTATCGTCCGTTTCCGCGCCCGAGGATGCGATCGTCAACATCTCCTTCTGCCACAGAGACTACGATAACAACCGGCGCATGCTGGAAGTGATCGACAGGCTGCACCTCGTAAACGACATGCGCCGCCCGGGTTCCGCAGCGTACGATTTGTGCTGCGTCGCCTGCGGGCGGAGCGATGCGTTTCTCGAGCTCGGGCTCACTCTGTACGACATCGCGGCGGGCCTCGTCCTCGTGCGGGAGGCGGGCGGCGCAGTCGGAGCCTGGCCGGGCAGCGCGCCCGTTGAAATCTCCTGCGACGTGTTTGCGCACAACCAAAAGGTGGATTCCTGGCTTCGGGAGCTGCTCTAAAACCTACTCTCGTCCGCCCACAGCCCCAGCGCGGGGTTCGGGATATAATACACTTCCTCCCCGTCGGGCAGCGTGTTGTATCCGTCCTTTAGCGTTTCGGGGTTGTATTTTTGTATCGCCTCTTCATAGGGGATATAGCCGAAGTGTACGCCCTCTACTTCATCTTTCGTCAGGTGGCGCGTGCAGTAGGTGATGGAAAACCTGCCGTCGCTCGATCCGTGGATCAGGTGCGCCGCGGCGGAGAGATTATTGCGCAAATCCTCGTTTTCCCTCGTCAGGCGCAGCACGTTCTCCCTGCCGCAATAGCCGTACTTGCGAATGAGGCCGTCGATCGCCGCGTCCTCGCCGAACTTGTCCACGCCCGGCGCGAGCACGATCAGTTCGCCGCCGTCTTCGATCGCCATGCGCGTGCGGTATACCGCCTTGTTCCCGATCCATGTGGACTTGAATTCCCTTTCGTCCAGCAGCGCGACGACCTTTTTGAACGGCTTTTTGACGAGGATCAGGTTCTTCTTTTGGCTTAATGCCAC
>CAYFRC010000005.1:0-6142 GCA_964345325.1 uncultured Oscillospiraceae bacterium | reverse complement strand
CACCGCCTGCTCGAACTTCTCGCGCTCGCGCCCGATGAAGAGCCCGTGCATGTGGATATTGCCCTGCGGCGCGGTCGTCACCGTCAGGATATAGCACAGCGGGATGTTTTGCAGGAAATGCTCCTCCGCGTAGTCGAACACGTCGCGCACGGGGGTATGGTCCCGCCCCATGATGCGCTCCAGCCCGTAAAACGCGCCAAGCATGTGCGAGGAATTGATCATGTCCGCGCCGCCGCAGCCGACGAAGAGGTTCTTGTTGCGGTTCGCCATGCCGGCGACCTCGTGCGGCACGACCTGCCCGACGGAGAGAATCAGAGCGTAGGAGGGATCGAGCAGGCGCCGATTGACCTCCACGGAAATCGCTTCGTCCATCGTGCCCTCGGAGACCTCCCGCACGAACGATGCGGGCACCTCGCCGATTTTTTCCACGTCGCGCCGCCAGTCGTGCGCGATGAAGCGCTCGCGCGGGATGCCGGGGTACATCTCGGCGATCTCCGCATCCGACATCGGCACATGCGTGCCGAGCGCGGGCATGACATCCACCTCGCACTGCCCCTTCAGCTTTTCGTACAGAAACGATGTGATAAATCCCGCGCCCGAATGGTATCGCGTGAAATCGGGCGGCAAAAGCAGCACCTTTTTGAGGCGCGGCAAGTCGCCCTCGAGCGATTTGTCGAGTGCAAGCCGGATTTCGTCCCTGGAAAGCCCCGTTTCGCCCTTGGCGATCGCGTAAGATGACAGCATATGGTTTCCTCCCGTCTGCCGTTTTTTGCATATGGATATTATACCCCGCAGAATGCGTTCCGTCAACATTTGCCGCGGCGCGTTCTTCGGGAATTGGCTTGACATTTGCCTCCGAAAAGGCTACTATATACGTGGACAAACTTCCGAAAGGAGCAATTCGTTATGACAAAATTCCCGATCGGCGTAATGCTGGAATCCTTCCGCCTGCCCCCGAAGGAAGCAATCGAAAGCGCCGTGAAGCTTGGCGCGCAGGGCCTGCAGGTGTACGCGACGCCGAAGGCGCTCGAGCACAACGGCTGGACGACCAAGGAGGCGCAGCAGGCGTTCTATTCCATGGTGAAGGACAACGGCCTCGTGATTTCCGCGCTCTGCGGAGATTTGGGGCACGGCTTCGGCGATGCCGAAAAGAACCCCGATCTCATCGAAAAATCCAAGCGCATCATGGACCTCGCGCTGACGATGGACACGACGGTCGTCACCACGCACATCGGCGTGGTTCCGTCGGACGCGAACCACCCGCGCTACAAGATCATGCAGGATGCGTGCGGCGAGCTCGCCGCATACGCGGACGAAGTCGGCGCGCGGTTCGCCATCGAGACGGGGCCCGAAACGTCGCTCACGCTCAAGCACTTCCTCGATTCGCTGCACTCCACGGGCGTCTCCGTGAACCTGGACCCCGCGAACCTTGTCATGGTGACGGGCGATGACCCCGTACAGGCGGTGTACAACCTGAAGGACTACATCGTCCACACCCACGCAAAGGACGGCCGCAAGCTCGCCGACAAGGACCCTGAGATCATCTACGGCCTGCGCCCGGGCGATCCGATCGTGACCAGCCCCGCCTTTATCGAGCTCGCACTCGGCGACGGCGACGTGCCGTTCGAGCCGTATCTCAAGGCGCTGGACGACATCGGCTACAAGGGCTTCTTGACCATCGAGCGCGAGGTCGGCGACAATCCCTATGCCGACATCGAAAAGGCCGTGAAGTTCCTGCGCGGGCTGATCGACTGATTTTCGGAACCGATATTTGACCATCCCAAAAACGGAGAACGGAGAGCGACAAAGCCCTCCGTTCTTTGTTATTCCCTCCAGAGGATGAGAAAACCGGGGTTGATCTTGAGCTGCCCGGCGATAAACGGCATTTCGTAGTTCTTCGCGCTGCGCGTTTCGCTGTTCGGGTCGTTGACGAGGATCGTCCCGTCCTCCGCGATGCCGCGCAGCAGGATGTAATGCCCGTCCCCTGTGAATTCGCCCGGCCCCATGTGCGCGATCACGAGCTGCTGCTCCGAAAGCGCGGTTCGCGCCTCCTCCATATCGTCCGTCCAGCGGCTTTTAAGGCCGCAATATGCAGCAAGCGCGTCCATGCCCTCGTGCCCGATGCCGTTTCCGGCGTAGAACCTGTTTTGATACGCCCATTCGAACAGCGCCTGCGGGTCGCTCGACGCATCTTCGCCGAAATAATACCGCGAAACCATGGCGATGCAGGTCGCGCCGCAGCCGCTGGACTTTACGGAGCGCTTGATGCCGTCAATGGTGCATACGGTTTTCGTATAGTCCTTTTGCGAAATGTAGGGCACCGCCATGCCCTTGTCCTCCGCGATGGGGTAGCGCTTCGGGCCGAAATGGCGATACGCGAAGAACGCGCCCGCAAGGAGCAGCAACGCGAGCAGCAGGGAAAATACCGCTTTTTTCCCGCGCCCCTTTCGGGAGAGCGCATCGGCGGCGGGAATGAATTCCTCCGCGCGGTCGATGATCACATCGGCCTGTGAAAGCGTCTCCCGCGCCCTGAAGCCCCAAGACACCGCGACGCATTTGATGCGCGCGGCGCGCGCCGTCTGGATGTCGGTCGCGGTATCGCCGCAGTAGATGGGGCGCTCACACCGAAGGAGCCGCAGCGCGAGCTGCGCGCCCGAAGGGTCGGGCTTTTTGGCGATGCCGGCGTGGTCGCCGCCGATCACGAAATCGATTAGGTTGGGGAAGAACTTTGCGCAGAGCCGCTTTGCGGCAGATTCGTATTTGTTGGAGAGCACCGCGACCTTGATGCCGTTTGCGCGCAGCTGCGTCAAAAGCTCCACAACGCCGCCATAGGGCTTCGTGAATACGTCCAAATGCGCCTCGTAATGCGCCTGAAAGCGCTGCACGCACTTTTCCAAATCGTCGCCTTCAAGCCCCGAAGCATCGCGCACCAATTCGCGGATGCCGCGCCCGACGAGCGCGCGCACCTCCTCGACCGTCTTCTCCTTCAGGCCGAATTCCCTTAGCGCGGCGTTTGTCGCCCACGTAAGGTCCTCCAAGGTGTCGATCAGCGTGCCGTCCAAATCGAAAATGACTGCGTCAAAATGCATGCCCGATTCCTCCGTGTATGCGAATGCCGTTGAGATTGAGTTGGGAGATGTCCGTATTCGTTTCGCCGATGCGCGCGCTGCCGAACGCGCCGTGGCAGTCTGAGCCGCAGGTGATGTTCTTCCCGTGCGCGGCGCACAGCGAAACGAGTGCTTCCGTAAAGGGCACATCGTGCTTGGGATAGTAGCACTCCGCGCCGTCCAGCCCCTCGGAAAACAATTCCTCCACGAGGGAAAGCGGCTGCTGCGTTTTGATGATGCCGGGATGCGCGATCACGCACCTGCCGCCGGCGGCGTGGATCGCGCGCGCGACGTCCGAAAAATCAGGGAACCCCGCGCGCTCGTAGGTGATGCCGCGGGCGTCGTACAGGGGAATGCCCGCCTTGGGGGAGGCGAGGATGCCCTTGGCAAAGAGGTAGTCGATCCCCTTCCAGCCACCGCGCCGTTCGTCCCTTTGGTAGGCGAGATATTCCGAAAACGAGATTCGCGCATCCTCCTTTTCGAGGACGCGGATGAGTTGGTCGCTCATCCTGTCGAGCACGAAGCGGTTGTACCGCACAATCTCGGACAGGGTGGGTTCGTCGAAATCCACGCCGTAGCCCAGAATGTGCAGATACACCCCGTGCCGCATGGCAGACAGTTCACACGCGGCGATCGCGGGCATGCCCGCCTCCTTACACAGGGGCAAAAGCGCGCGGCTGCCCTTTGTCTCCTCGTGGTCGGCGACCGCGAGGAGTTGCATCTTCATGCGCAGCGCGAGCCGCAGCACATCGCCGGGCGAATAGCTGCCGTCGGACGCGGTCGTATGGATGTGGAGATCCGCTATATTCATGTGTTCTGTCCGTAAGAGGCGCCCTTCCCGTGCTTGCGGAAATAGTGCTTGTCGGAAATATCCTGTGATGCGGGGCGGACGTCGGGGGAAATCTGCCTCGTGAAGAGCGTCATCTTCGCGAGCTCCTCCAATACGACGGCGCACTCGACGGCCTTCAGCGCGTCCTTGCCCCAAGTGAAGGGGCCGTGTTTTCTGACGAGCACGGCGGGCGTCGCATCGGGATCGATGCCGCGCGCTTTGAAGGTCTCCGCGATCACGAGTCCCGTGTTGTGTTCGTAGTCGCCGAGGATTTCCTCGGACGTGAGGTGCCGCGTGCAGGGCACGCTGCCGTAAAAATAGTCCGCGTGCGTCGTCCCCATGCAGGGAATGTCTTCCTCCGCCTGCGCGAAGGACGTCGCGTAGGAAGAATGTGTGTGCGCGACGCCGCCGATGTTCGGAAAGCGGCGGTACAGCTCCAGGTGCGTGGGCGTATCGCTCGACGGGCGGAGATTGCCTTCGAGCACCTTGCCGTCTTCGAGCCGCACGACGACCATCTGCTCCGCGCGCATGCTTTCATACGCAACGCCGCTGGGCTTGATGACGATGACGCCAGATGCCCTGTCGACCGCGGAGACATTTCCCCAAGTGAATGTGACGAGCCCGTATCTCGGCAAAAGCATGTTCGCGCGATAGACAGTTTCTTTCAAAGCTTCCAACATGATCAGGTACCTCCCAAGTATTTATCGCAATGTCTTCAGTTCTTCGATGCGCTGATCCAGAGAAGACAGAACGCTTTGGTTGTTCGCAAGCTTTTCCCTTTCCTTTTCGACGAGGGATGCGGGCGCGCGGGACGTAAAGCTTTCGTTTGCGAGCATGTTCGTCGCGCGGGCGATCTCCTTTTCCGTGTTCGCCCTGTCCTTTTCGAGCCGCGCGATCTCCTTTTCCACGTCCACCAGATCTCCCAGCGGCACGAACAGTTCGCACGCCGCCGTCACGGCGGATGCGGACTTGTCGGGGGTTGGCGCATCGGCTTCCAAAATGGTCAGTTTGCTTGCGGAGGCGAGCCTCTGGAAATACATTTCGGAGGAAAGAATCGTATCCTTCCAGTCGTCCTTCGGGCGCACAATGAGGGAGGCCTTTCTGCCCGCCGCCACGTTCATCTCGCTGCGCAGGTTGCGGACGGCGCGGATGATCTCCATTACGCCCTCCATGCGCGCGGCATCGGCGGGGAAGTCGTATTTTTCCTCCGGAACGGGCCAATCGGACACCATGATGGAGCCCTCGCACCCCGGCAGATACCTGTATACCTCATCGGTAATAAACGGCATGTACGGGTGCAGCAGCTTGAGCATGCCCAGCAGCACGTGGTAGAGCACCGCCTTCACCGCCTCGTCGCCCGCATTCAGGCGCGGCTTGGCGAGCTCGATATACCAATCGCAGAATTCGCTCCACGCGAAATCGTAGATGCGGGTGGCGGCGTTGCCGAGGTCCAAATCCTCCAAATTTTGCGTGATCGTGCGCGCCGCGTCCTGATAGCGCGTCAAAATCCAGCGGTCCGCCGCATCGAGCGCGGAGGGGTCGATCTCCGAGAGCGCCTTGGGCGTTTCGCCGTTTAGGTTCATCAACACGAAGCGCGAGGCGTTCCAAATCTTGTTCGCGAAATTGCGGAAGGACTCCAGCTTCTTTTCGGAGAACCGCACGTCGTTTCCGGGGGCTACGCCCATCGCGAGGGAGAAGCGCAGCGCGTCGCAGCCGTATTTGTCGATCATCTCGAGCGGGTCGATGCCGTTGTTCAGGGATTTGGACATCTTGCGCCCGAATTCGTCGCGCACAAGGCCGTGCAGCAGCACCTTATTGAAGGGGAGCTGCCCCATGTGCTCGAGGCCGGAGAAGATCATGCGCGCATCCCAGAAGAAGATGATGTCGTAGCCGGAGATCATGACGGACGTGGGATAGAAATACTTCAAGTCCTCCGTCTCCTCCGGCCAGCCGAGCGTGCTGAAGGGCCACAGCGCGGACGAGAACCACGTGTCCAATACGTCCTCATCCTGCCGGAACGCCGTGCCGCCGCACTTCGGGCAGGTATGGGGTTCTTCGCGCGCGACGACGGTCTCCCCGCAGGCGTCGCAGTAGTACGCGGGGATGCGGTGCCCCCACCAGAGCTGGCGGGAGATGCACCAGTCGCGGATGTTATCCATCCAGTTGAGGTAGATTTTGGTAAACCTGTCGGGCACGAACTGCAGTT
>CAYFRC010000004.1:23904-27104 GCA_964345325.1 uncultured Oscillospiraceae bacterium | reverse complement strand
CCTATATGGGGCAGTGCACCTATTGCGGGCACTGCAAGCCCTGCCCCGTGGACATCGACATCGCCATGGTCAATAAATTTTACGATCTCGCCGTTCTGCACGACGAGGTGCCCGAGACGATTCGGGAGCATTATCGGAGCCTTTCGCACCATGCGGACGAGTGCATCGGCTGCAGGGCGTGCGAGGCGCGCTGCCCGTTTGGCGTAAAGATCGCAGAGCGCATGGAAAAGGCGAGCGCGCTGTTTGCACGGCGATGAAAACCTATTTAGATATCCCCTACGGGACAACGGAGGGCGCGCTGGTAGACCTATATCTTCCAGACAATGCGGGGTTTACAACGCTCCTCTGGTTTCACGGCGGCGGACTGGAAACGGGATCGCGCAGGGACGGGGCGGCGCTCGCGGAACATGCCGTACAACATGGGTACGGCTTCGCGAGCGCGGAATACCGCATGTATCCCGATGCGCGCTTTCCCGAATACATCATAGATGCGGCATCTGCGGTGAAATTCGTATCCGAACACATCGCGCGATACGGCGGGACCGGGAAGATCGCGATCACAGGGCAGTCCGCGGGCGCGTATCTGACGATGATGCTGTACTGCAACCCCGCATACCTCGCAAACGCGGGGGTGGATATGAAGCGAATCGTCGCGTTCATCGCTGACAGCGCCCAGCAGACCGCGCATTTCCGTGTGCTGGGCGAAGGGGGCATCGATATGCGCGCGGAGCGGATCGACGAGGCGGCGCCCCTGTTCTATGCGGATCGCGCATCGTGCGAAAAGCCGCTTCTCCTATTGTGGTATAAAGAGGATATTCCGTGCCGCCCCGAGCAGAGCCGCCTCATGCTTGCGAGCCTCAAACGCTTTCATCCGAACGCGGAGATTCAAGGCACAGAGCTTTCGGGCGGGCACTGCGCGGGCTCGACCGAGGCGGATGCGGGCGGCGAATTTCCGTTTATCAGGGAACTGGTGCGATTTTTATCTTGCAAAGGGTGACATGATTCATGCCGATGGATGGCGTAACGCTTGGATTTATCGTAAGGGAACTGAACAGTTTGTTGTCGGGCGGGCGGATCGACCGCATCGCGCAGCCGGAGAAGGACGAAATCGTACTCACCGTCCGCTGCACGGGCGCGACGAGGCAGCTTCTTCTCTCCGCGAGCGCGGGCAATGCGCGCGCACACATCACAAACATCAAAAAGGGGAACCCGCTGGAGCCGCCCGCGCTGTGCATGCTCATGCGAAAGCACCTAATCGGGGGGCGCATCGCGTGCATTCGGCAGATCGGCGGCGACCGCATTTTGGAGATCGACATCGAGCACGTGGACGAGATGGGTGACCGCGCGCTGTACACCATTGAATGCGAATTCATGGGGAAGCATTCCAACATTATGCTGCTGTCCGCCAAGGGGCGCATCATCGACAGCGTGCGGCGCGTCACGGCGGACATCTCCCGCGTGCGCGAGGTGCTGCCGGGGCTTCCCTACGAAAGGCCGCCCGCGCAGGACAAGCTCCCCTACGACGCTCTCGATTTAGATGCGATCGCGCAAAGGCTTTCCGTTTCCGTCGGAAGGCTCGACAAGGCGCTTACCGAACACATCTGCGGGCTTTCCATACAGACGGCGCGCGAGGTCGCCTTCCGCACGGCGGGCGATGAGGACGTGCGGGCGGAAAACCTGCCCGTGCGCGAGATTGCCGAAAAGGTATGCGAGTTTTTCCAAACGCTTCCGTCGCTGTTTTCCCCGAAGGTACTCTATGCAGAAGACGGAACGCCCGCAGACGTCACGGCGTTTCCGTATCTTTCCAGAGCGGGTCTTCGCGCAAAGAAGTTCGAGACGCTCTCCGAGGCGATGGACGAATACTACGCGGAGCGCGATATTGCAGAGCGCATCAAGCAAAAGAGCGCATCGCTGCACCGCGCGCTGAAAAACAACATCGAGCGCTGCGAAAAAAAGCTCGCGCTGCAGCAAGAGGCGATCGACGCCTCCCAGCGCATGGAGGAATACCGCATCAAGGGCGAATTGCTCAAGTCGAATGCGTATCTCCTCAAAACGGGCATGAAAAGGGCGCTGGTTCCAAACTATTACGATGAAGAGATGCGGGAGATAGAGATCGCGCTCGACGAACGCCTCTCCCCGCAGCAGAATGCCGACCGCTATTTCAAGCTCTACAAAAAGGCGCACGGCGCGCGCAAACAGGCGCAGGAGCAGAAGGAAAAGACGCTCGAGGAGCTCTCCTATCTGGAGGGGCAAACGGAAAACCTGCGCTTCTGCACGACGGAAGGAGAACTGAACGAGATCCGCGAGGAGCTGGAAAAATTCGGCTACGTGAAGGCGAACCACAACCGCAGGCAGATCAAAAAACTGCCGCCTTCGGAACCGCTGCGCTTTGTGTCGACGGACGGAACGATCATCCTCGTGGGCAAGAACAATGTGCAAAACGACAAGCTCACACAGTCGGCGCAGCCGATGGAAGTGTGGATGCACGTAAAGGACATTCCCGGCTCGCACGTGATCGTGGTATCGGAGGCTCCGTCGCAAGAGACCATCTTCGAGGCGGCGAAAATCGCCGCGTACTTCAGCAAGGCGCGCGCATCCTCCACGGTGCCGGTCGATTACACGCAGAAGCGCTACGTCAAAAAGCCGTCCGGCGCGAAGCCCGGCTTTGTGATCTATACGCACCAAAAGACGCTCTACGTCACGCCCGAAGAGGAAAAAGTGCTCTCCCTGAAAAAGGGATGAGGGATGCCGAAGACAAGGACGCGAAAAGCCATCCTTGTGCCTGCAAACCGAAAGATGTCGGCTGCTGAAACGGATTGGTTTCGCACAATACTACGTATGCCAAGGAAGCGCTGATTTAATCATGGAAGACCAAGCGCGGTTCAACTTGTCGGATGAAGGCGTAGAGGATGCAATCTATGACAGCTATGCCCTTCGGAAGTTTGGATTTTCTGGGAGAACAGGTACCGGACGCGACAACGTTGTTGCATTTCCGTCACTTGCCGGAAGAAAGCCAACCGGGTCGGGCGATGTTCAAGCGCTTCATGGACGAGACCGGTCACACCATACACGGGGGTACGATCGCAGACGCGACCATCATCGATGCGACGTGTTCCACGAAGAACGCGGAACGTGCCCGTGATCCGGAAATGCACCAGACGAAAAAGGGGAATGAGTGGAAATTCGGAATGAAATGCCAC
>CAYFRC010000004.1:16306-23894 GCA_964345325.1 uncultured Oscillospiraceae bacterium | reverse complement strand
CGTGGCGCTTTGTGGCGAAGATGGTACTGCAACCGTGTTTTTAGGGGCGTACCGGTCTGACGCAGGGTGAATACAGCCGATATATTAAGGGGAATGAGGGGATCGTATAAAGACAATTCTGTTCTTTGATGATTTTGTGATGAACCGTACCGACAACACGCGCCGGATCTTCCGGCAGCCGAAATGGCATACCGATGCGATTTTTGCCGATCCGCGGAACCCGAGGAACATTTGGCCGCAGAGCGTCGTAAAAGCGCCCGACGGCGGCTATATGCTGACGTATCTCGGCATTCCGGACCCCGGTCTTCCGATTGGGGACGAATACCTGTCCGTATTTCTGGCCTGGAGCGCGGGCGGCATCCATTTTGAGCCCTACGACCGGATTCACCCGGGCGAGACGCTCCCGAATATGATCGGCAAAATGCACGAGGAAATCGGCATGTTCCCCTATCTCGACGAGCAGGAAGCCGACCCGGAACTTCGGTACAAGTCCGTTCACGCGCGGTACGGCTACGACGACGGCGGCAAACTGGTAGAGATGCCCGCATATCTGCTGGGTTCCCCTGACCTGACCTATTGGAAGCGCTTCAACGACGCGGCGGTCACGCCTTCCTACGTCGACTGCTACCCGAGTCTCCTGCGCAATCCGCTGACCGGACGCTATCAGGTCACGACGCGCCGGCGTTGAGGAGAACGCCGAATCTGTCTCGTTGAAAGCAACGATATGAAGACGTGGACGTTCCCGCGCGCGATCGTTCATCCTCTGCCGGACGACGAACCGCTGACGCACCTGTACAGCATGCCGCAAATGTACTACGAGCCGGGTGAAATCTTCATCGGTCTTCTGTGGAAGCACGTCATGCCGTTCGGACGGATCATGGACGGCCCGGTCACCACGGAGTATGCCTACTCTTACGACGGGCTGATGTGGAACCGCACGCGCGCCGGACTGTTTTCTAAGACGCCGCGCGGCGAATACGGCAGCGGCGCAACGTACTGCGTCTCGATGGTCGACCGCGGCGAGGATATGGTTTTCTACATGAACGCCTGTAGGGCGGAGCATGGCGGAAACCCTAAGCCTTGGATGCCGGGCATGCCCAGCGAAGGCGCGATGATCCCCGGAACGCTGAAGCGTAACCGCTTCGTCTGCATCGATTCCGGCAAGGGCAAGGCTGAAATGCTCAGCCAGCATCTGCGGCTTAAAAAGCCGGAGATTTCGCTCAACGCGAACGTTCCGTTCGGTTCGCTGCGCGCGGAGCTTACGGAGAACGGAAACCGCATCGAAGGTTTTACGCTCGACGACTTCATCCCGTTCGAAGGCGACTTCCTTGATAAGCGCTTCGCGTGGAAGGGTGGAAGCCTCCGGAGATTCGTGGAGGAGGGCAAGTGGCTTCAGTTGCACATCGTCTTTGAACAGGCGGAACTCTACGCGGTCATGGGCGATTTTGACTTCAACATCAACACGCGCGGTCCGGCTTACGATCGGCTATAAGAATTTCAACGGATCGGAACGAGGGGAAGGGCAAAGCAGGAAAAACGCGGCATCCGGATGGCGATAACCTTCGTGATTTTCGTGCATTGTAGCCTTTGCAATAAATGGCTTCAGCGAAAGTAAAAAGACTTCTGTCAGCTGTGCATAGTATTCTTGAAATTGTGTTTGTGCCGGGAATTGTCGTACTTGTGATTGGGTTCATAACCGTCATGACGGAAGGCAGATGCGTAATCCCAGCGCAGGTGTAAAGAAAAAACGGTGGATAGTATGAAACGGGCGATATTTTTCACTTTCGCCTCTTGTCGGACGCCGTAACAACAAAGGAGGCTTTCTCGTATGATTTCCATGATCGGTAACGCCCACATCGACCCCGTATGGCTCTGGCAATGGCAGGAGGGGTATCAGGAGGTCAAGGCGTCTTTTCAGTCCGCGCTGGATCGGCTGGACGAATCGGAGGACTTCGTGTTCACCTCCGCATGCGCCGCGTACTACCGCTGGGTCGAGGAAAGCTGCCCCGCCATGTTTGAGAAAATCAAACAGCGAATCGCCGAGGGGCGCTGGAGCATCGTCGGCGGCATGTGGATCCAGCCGGACTGCAATATGCCTTCGGGCGAATCCTTCGCGCGGCATTTTCTGTACAGCCAGCGCTATTTCAGGGAGAAATTCGGCATCACCGCCCGCACGGGCTACAACGTGGACACCTTCGGCCACAATGGAATGCTCCCGGCACTATTGAAGCGCGGCGGCATCGACAACTACGTCTTTATGCGGCCGGGCGAGCATGAAAATGTGCGCGTTCCCGCACCGCTCTTCCGCTGGTTCGCGCCGGACGGCTCCTCGGTTGCAACCTTTCGCATCATCGGTGCCTATTGCTCGCGGTTTGGCTCCGTATACAAGGACATCGGGGAGGCCATGGCGGTGGCGAAGGAAACGGGGCTTCCCGTCATGTGCTTTTACGGCGTCGGCAACCACGGCGGCGGCCCGACGATCAAGAACATCGCCTCGATTCACGAATACCAGAAGAGCGGCGAAGACGGCGACAAGGTCATCTTCTCCGATCCCGATGCGTACTTTGAGGACGTGAAAAAGCAAAACATCGCGCTTCCGGAGTGGCACGACGAGTTGCAGCACCACGCAAGCGGCTGCTATTCCGCGACGTCGCTCGTCAAGAAGCTGAACCGTCGGGCGGAAAATGCGCTAATCCGCAGCGAGATTTTCTCCGCCCTGTCTTCGCGCCTTACGGGGCACGAGGGGGCATCCCTCGCGCAGGGCTGGTACAACGTGATGTTCAACCAATTCCACGACATCCTGTGCGGCTGCTCGATCAAAGAGGCGTACGAAGACGCGCGGATTCAGTATAACGAAGCCATGTCCCTTGCCGCGCGCGAGGAGAACAAGGCGCTGCAAAAGATTTCCTGGGCGGTCGATACCGTGCGCGGCGTTCCGAGCCGCCTCCGCAGCAAGGAGAGCCACTTCCGCCTTTGGGAGCTGGACGGCCTCGGCACGCCCGTCGTCGTATTCAACCCGCATCCGTTCGAGGCACAGGCGCAGGTTCAGGTTTTCGGCGCGGTGAAATACGCCACGGATGAAAACGACACAAACATCCCCCTGCAGGTCGTCCGCGCGAGCCGCACAAACGGCGCGGACAAGTGGGACAGCCTGTTTACCGCGAAGGTTCCGGGGCTGGGGTATCGCCTGTACTGGATCTATCAGGACGAAAAGGGCAAGCCTACCAACAGGGAGAATCGCCCCCTGCGCACGTCCGAGGACAACGATGCGGGCCAAATCGCCGCATCGGGCCTCGTCATTTCCGAAACGGGTATCGAAAACAGGCATATCGCGATCCGCTTCGACGCAAAGAGCGGCGCCGTCACCAGCCTGAAGCGCAAGGACAGCGGCAGAGAGGTGCTCGCCGCTCCTTCCGCAGCCCGCCTCGTGGACATCGAGCATGTGGACACATGGGCGCACAACGTATTCACCTTCGACCGCCTTTGCGAGAGCTTCGGAAATGCCCGCACGGAGGTGTTGGAACGCGGACCCGTCCGCGCGAAGCTGCGCGTGACGACATCCGTTTTGTCTTCCACGCTCGTGCAGGATTACATCCTGTACGCGGATGCCGACCAAATCGAGGTGGAGGCGCACCTGGATATGCAGGAGAAGTTCCGCATGGTGAAGCTGTGCTACCCCGTCGCCTGCGAAGCACCCGTTGCGCGCGCGGAGATCGCCTACGGCTTTATCGAGCGCGAGCCGGACGGCTGCGAGGAAACGGGCCACCGCTGGATGGAACTCGGAGACGATAATGGCGGGCTCGCCGTGCTGAACGACGGCAAGTACAGCTTTTCCGCCGCGGGAAACGACCTGCGCATCACCGTAGCGAACACCTCTATATACGCCGACCATTACGGGCAGGAGCATCGCGACGATCTTTGCGTACATGCGGATATGGGAATGCAATGCTTCCGCTACGCGCTGGTTCCCCACGACGGAAGCTGGAAGAAAGCGTCCCTCTCCCGCAGGGGCGAGGTGTTCAACCGCCCGCTCACGAGCATCGTGGAAACCTATCACGAGGGCGAACTGCCCGCCGCATACGAAGGGATTTCGCTCGACAGCGAAACCATCTCCGTCGGCGCGCTCAAGCGCGCGGAGGACGGAAACGGCTGGATCCTGCGCTTGCATGAAACGATCGGCGAGGAGACGGACGTGACCGTTCGCGCGCCGATGTTCGGGCGCGAATGGAAATTGCACTTCACGCCCATGGACATTCAGTCCGTATTCATCCCGGACGATTCGGCGCTGCCCGTGCGACAAGTGCTGTTTACCGAGTGGGAGAAATAACGTGATACGCAAAGAATAAGGTTCATGTACAACGTGACTTGTTGTAGAAGGACGTGAAAAACCGATGGCGAACATCTTTGACTATCTGGATTGGCGGGCGGACGTGCCCTTTTCCGCAGATCGGTTTAACGAGGTGGACAATCTGGTTCTGGCGCAATTGGCGTATACCGATTTCGGCGGGATCGTTCCGGGAGACGGCGCGGGAATCCCCTTGAGGGATGCGTCGAAAGCGTTTTTCGAAGAGCACAGCCGCGAGGAAATCCTCGCGGATACGTGGTTGACCGCCAAGGCACCCTTGCTCATGGAAAAGATGGTCGAAGGGGCGCGCTTTCGCGACACTATGCTTAGCCGATATGTGAACGAAACGGATCCCGAGCAGGGTATACAGCTGTCCGCTGTCACCTTTACCTTTCCGGACGGCAGTGCCTATATCGCGTTTCGCGGAACGGATGCGACGCTCGTCGGCTGGAAGGAGGACTTTCACTTCGCCTTTTTATCTGAAACGGAAGGGCAGGGGCGGGCGGTATCGTATCTTGAAGAGGCGGCGAAGGGCGTTCAGGGGCCTTTGTATGTGGGCGGGCACTCCAAGGGAGGAAACCTCGCCGTATACGCCGCATCCTTTTGCGAGCGCGAGGTGCAGGATCGCATCGTTACCGTGTATTCCAACGACGGCCCCGGTTTTCGGGAGGAAATTCTCGAAAGACCGGGCTATCTGTACATTTTGCCTAAGGTCGTGAGCATCATCCCCGAAATGTCCATTATCGGCCTGCTCCTTTCCACGAAGTCGGAGCACCGCGTGGTGAAGAGCACGGCTTTCGGCATCCTGCAGCACGACGCCCTCACCTGGTCCGTGCAGCGAAACCGCTTTGTGGAGGCGCCGCTGAAGGTTGTCAGCGAACTGATAGACAAATCGCTCAGCGACTGGCTGGAGCAGATGGACGACAAGGCGAGGAAGTTCTTTACCGAGACGATTTTCTCCCTGTTTGAATCGACCGGTGCGGAGAACTTCATCGAAATCGCCCAACAAAAGTGGAAGAGCGCCGAGGCGATCTTTACCGCGATCCGCGAGATGTCCAAGGAGACGCGGCAGGAAATGCTGAGCCAACTGCAGCAGCTGGGCCAGAGCAGCAGCCAAACCGCAGCCGAATATCTCTTGTCGCTGTTGAATAAAAAGAAGTAGGGATGCAAACGCGGGCGGATTCCCTCCCGTTTTAGGTTTGATGCAATCCGTTGTATCATCTCAAAACAAGGGTGCAGGATATGAAACAATCTATCCTACACCCTTTTGCCGTTACGGAAGAATGCCGATTTTCTCTGTTTTCCGCCTTTGACGGGCGATGCCTGCAAGCATTTGTCTTTTTAATTACGAGAAGCTAAGAAAGTACGTAGATATACATTGATCTATATTCGCGAAAAGAACACGACTGTCTATGTAAAAAAGAGCAATTCAACTTTATATTTTTGAAGGGAGAGGTATTATGTTTGACAATGATGATGTGATTCGTGACACTGGTTATAATATGTACAACCGTGACCCTAAGCTCCAAATGAAATATTTTCACAAATCGATCTCGACGACGGAGTTCACACTGGAAGAAATCCGGAAGATGCCCATATGGGCAGCTACTATATGGAACGATTACTATGTTCTATTCATAGCAACAGACGGAGGAACCGTTATTGATGAATATGGTTTTCTTCCAGAGGGTATGGAATGTATATTTGTAAATCGGCATAACGGATCGATTCGAATTGCAAGCCCGACTACGGCACGTTACTATATACCTTCAACTCAATTCGTTAACATAAAGCCTTTAGGCGAGGTTCCGTTTGATAATTTGAAGATCGGATAGCGGCGAACACAGCGAACCAAAGGAAAGAGCCAAAGTCACAAGCCCCTTTCTTTTTATTCGTGGATGTGTGCTTGAGGAAATAAGCAATGCTATTGGATAAAAGCCACAAAAAAGCACGACCTGATTGAACCGGGTCGTGCAAGAGAAAACTGGCAGGGGCAGAAGGACTCGAACCCTCAACAAAGGTTTTGGAGACCCACGTGTTACCATTACACCATGCCCCTATGTCCGTCTCGCGAACAGAAATAGTATATCAAGAGGAGCGGGTATGTGTCAAGCCGAATCGTAAACTTAACACAAAGCGGCGCGTGACCGCAATGGCCATGTGCCGCTTTGTGATGGCTGTGCCCAATTCCTCACTTCGATATCTTGAGCAGCTCCGCCAGGATCATAAACGGAAGAAGAATAATGGCGAGCAATAAGAGCATTTCGCAATCCCTCCTTCGTTTTCGTGCGCGGTTCGTCAAATCAATCAGGACACCTTGAGCGGGAAGATCATGCGGTCGTCGACGGTCTTTGCGGTATCGCGAAGCAGTTTCCACTCCGCATCCGTGAGCAGGGCGTTCTGGCAGGCGTCGATGTGGTCGAGCATGAAGGTAAAGTGATGGAAGTTTCCGGGCGGGACCAAGGTGTGCGCGCCCTTATGCAGGCCGTATTTCATCGCGGCGATGCCCAGCGCCTCGTCGTCCACGGGCTTGCACCAGCTCTTGGGGAAGAGGCGCTCCTCGCCCTCGTCCCACAGGCGCAAAATCAGCGTCTTCATCGCCAAAAGCCCGAAGCCGTCCGTCTTCGCGCGCTCAGAGATGCGGTCACCCCAGCCGGCGTTGATGCCCATGGACCAGTTCATCGGGAACAGCACGGTGTCGAACGGGTACAGATCCAGACATTTCAGCGCGACTTCCTCGCTGTGCGCGGAAAAGCCGATGTTGCGGATGATGCCGTCGCGCTTCGCCCTGAGGAGAACTTCCATCGCGCCGTCCTTGGAGAACGCCTTTTCGACATCGTCCCAATTTGTCATCGAGTGCAGCTGGTACACGTCAAAATGGTCCGTGTTGAGCGCCTTCAGGGATTCGTGAAGCTCCCTTTCCGCGCCTTCCTTCAGGCGCTCTGTCGTCTTGCAGGCGAGGTACACGTCCTTCCGATAGGGCAAAAGCGCGCGACCCAGCCGCTCCTGCGCGTTGCCGTAGGAGGGTGCCACGTCGAAGTAGTTGATGCCGCGCTCGACCGCGAAGGCGGTGTAGCGGTCGGCATCCTGCTGCGTTTCGTCCATGTTGATGATGCCGCCGAAGACTACGGGGCTTACGGACAGATTGGTCTTTCCGAGGATATTTTTCTTCACGGGGTAATCTCTCCTATTTTTCGTATATTCCCATATACATTGTACAGGCGAAACGGGGGTAACGCAAGC
>CAYFRC010000004.1:0-16296 GCA_964345325.1 uncultured Oscillospiraceae bacterium | reverse complement strand
GCGGAAATTTTCTCATACGGGGCTTGATAATTTCCGGAAAAGCAGATACAATAGAGGCATGATTTTTTGAAATGGGAGGTTTTACACATGGTACAGGACACGATTACCGCCGCGTCCGAAAAAATGGACAAGACGATTGCGTACACCAAGAAGGAGCTTGCGACGCTTCGGGCAGGCCGCGCGAACCCGCAGATTTTGGACAAGATTCGCGTGGACTATTACGGCACGCCCACGCCCCTCAACCAGCTTGGCAACATTTCTTCGCCCGAGCCGCGTATGCTCGTCATTGCGCCGTGGGAACCTACAATGATCTCCGAAATCGAAAAGGCCATACAGAAGTCGGATCTCGGCATCAATCCGTCCAACGACGGCAAGGTCATCCGGCTGATGGTGCCCGAACTCAACGAGGAGCGCCGCAAGGAGCTTAGCAAGAGGGTGCGCAAGGAGTGCGAGGACGGCAAGGTCGCCCTGCGCGCGATTCGCCGCGACGCCATGGAAGAATTCAAAAAGATGAAGAAGAATTCCGAGATCACCGAGGACGACCAGAAAAACGGCGAGACCGAGCTGCAGAAGGTCACGGACGCGCACATCAAGGAAATGGACCAGATTTGCGCGGACAAGGAAAAGGAGATCATGTCCGTATGACGGAGGCTTTGGGGCTTCCGCTCGAACAGGCGACATTTGAAGGAACGCCCGAAATCGTCGAGACGGCTTCGCCGCGCAGGAGCGACGCGCGGGGTACGCTGCGCGTGGTGCGCGTAAAGGACGGCGTCATCACCGTTGCGCGCTTTCGGAACGCGGTAGAGGAGGGTGCGGATGCGGCTGAGAAACCGGTTTAACGCGGACAAGCCGCTGCCCGCGCTTCCGGAAAACATGCCGCGCCACGTCGCCGTCATCATGGACGGCAACGGACGCTGGGCGCAGAAAAAGGGGCTCCCGCGTTCTGTGGGGCACGCAACGGGCGTGGAGGCGCTGCGCGGGATCATCCGCTCGTCGTCCGACTGGGGGATCGAATCGCTCACGATCTACGCCTTTTCCACGGAAAACTGGGCGCGCCCCGAGGGCGAGGTCTCCGCGCTGATGCAGCTCATCCTGCGGTATTTCAAGTCCGAGATCGATGAACTGTACGAAAAGGGCGTGAAGATTACAATTTTAGGCGACGTGGACGAACTCCCCCCGCCGCAGCGGGATGCGGTCGTCGCGGCGATGGAGCGCACGAAGGACAACCGTGGCCTTAAGCTCAACATCGCGCTCAATTACGGCGGCAGGCAGGAGCTTGTGCGCTGCGCGAAGCTGCTCGCAAAAGATGTGGCAGAGGGTCGCATCGCGCCGGAGGATATCGACGAAAAGTCGTTTTCCGAAAAGCTGTATACCGCGGGGCAAAATGACGTCGATCTCGTGATCCGTACGAGCGGGGAAATGCGCCTGTCGAATTTTCTGCCTTGGCAGAGCGCGTATGCCGAAATGCTTTTCAACGATACGCTGTGGCCGGATTACACGGCGGAGGAATATAGGCGCGATCTGTTCCGCTACGCCGAGCGCAGCCGCAGATTCGGAAAGGTGAAATAGTACCTCTATGGCAAGGGAACGTAACGAAGGAAGCGCTGTGCGCGTGCTTACGGCGGTGGGGCTGGTGATCGTGTGCTGTGCCGTCGGCATAGTGCAGGGCATTGCGCTTCGCATATTTGTATGCATCGCGGCGTGCGCCGGCATGTGGGAAATGTACGGCACGCTGCGCGCGAAGGGGCTAAAGCCTGCGGCATGGGTCGGCATGGTTTATGCGGCGGCACTCGTTCCCACCTACCTTTGGGCGGGGGAATGGATGCTCCTGCCGCTGATAATTTTCTGCTGCTTTGCGGGCTTTGCGGACGCGATTTTTCGCTCGGAGCCGGATTTGGAGCGCGTGGTGTATACGCTGTTTCCGATCCTCTATCCGGGGAGCCTGCTTGCCGTGATTCTCCAAATGCAAGACCTGCCTGTGCCCCTGTACGCAAGGGTCGCGTTTTTGCAGACGCTGCTCATCGCCTCGATGAGCGACACCTTTGCGTGGTTTGTGGGCACGAGGTTCGGAAAGCGCAGGTTTGCGCCGAAAATCTCGCCGCACAAGACGGTCGAGGGCGTATTGGCAGGGCTGGTCGGCGCGGTATCGTTTTCGGTGCTGGTGCCGTATGCCGCGCAGTATGTCGTGCGCAACGTCGTTTCACTCTCGGGCTGTGCCGTGGCACTTCCGCCGCTGTGGCAGTTCGCCGTGATGGGCTTTTTCGCGGGCATCGTGGCGCAGATGGGCGACCTTGCGGCATCCGTCGTCAAAAGATACTGCGGCGTAAAGGATTTTTCCTCTCTTATCCCCGGGCACGGCGGCATAATGGATCGCATGGATTCGATCCTGTTTACGGCGACGGTGGTCTATACATTTTATCGCATCATCCTGTAAGGAGGTTTCCATGCGCAAAATCGCCATTTTGGGCGCGACCGGTTCCGTCGGTACGCAGGCGCTCGATGTCGTCCGACAAAACCGGGAACAATTTCATCCGGTGCTTTTGACGGCGCGTTCGAGTTCGGATGCGCTGTTTCGCTACGCGAGGGAATTTGGCGCGGATGCTATCGCGTTGGAGGAGGAGCCGAAGGAGATTCCGAGCGACATCCGAACGCGCTGCGCCTGTTTTTTCGGGCGCGGCGCTTCCGAACGGGCGCTCGAAGCCGTGAAACCCGACGATGTGCTCGCGGCGATCGTGGGCATTGCGGGGCTGAACGCGGTGATGGCCGCCTGCGGCGTGTGCGAGCGCGTGCTGCTCGCGAACAAAGAGGCACTCGTGACCGGCGGCGAATTGGTCAAGGAAAAGGCGGCGCGGCGGAGTGTGGCACTTCTCCCCGTGGACAGCGAACATAGCGCGATCTTCCAGTGCCTTCAGGGGCGAGGCGGGAACGAGCCCGAGCGGTTGATTTTGACCGCCTCGGGAGGCCCCTTCCGCACGTGGGAGAAGGAGCGCATCCACAGCGCGACCGCGCGGGACGCGCTCGGGCACCCGACGTGGAACATGGGCGCGAAGATCACCGTGGACAGTGCGTCGCTCATGAACAAGGGGCTGGAGGTCATCGAGGCAAAATACCTCTTTGACATGGCGGAGGACAAAATCGCCGCCGTCGTGCACCCGCAGAGCATCGTCCACTCCATGGTCGAATATAAGGACGGCGCGGTGCTCGCGCAGCTGGGCGTTCCCGACATGCGCGGCGCGATCGGCTACGCGATGGGGTATCCGCAGCGGATTCCCTACGGCGGAAAGCGCCTCTCGCTGGAGGACATCGGCAGCCTGACGTTTGAAAAAATCGATGCGGACAAATTCCCGTGCTACGAAATCGCGCGGCAGGCGCTCAGAGAGGGCGGGAATCGCCCGGTGGTGATGAACGGCGCGAACGAAAGCGCGGTAGCGGCGTTTTTGGAGGGGCGGATTCCCTTCGGCGCGATATCCGAGATCGTTTCGGCGGCTTTGGAGCGCGTTCCGCAGGGAAAGATTGCGTCCGTTTCCGACGTGTGGGAATGTGACCGCGCCTCGCGGGAGGCGGCAGACAGGATTCTGCAGAAAGGGAAATAGAATCGATGACTATCTTATATATCGTATTGGCGATCGTCGTACTGGGTTTCATCGTCATGATGCACGAGTTAGGCCATTTTGCGGTCGGCAGGCTCTCCGGCATCGACGTGAAGGAATTTTCCGTGGGCTTCGGCCCCAAGCTGTTCGCGTGGCAGGGCAAGCGGACGCAGTATTCCGTGCGTCTCATCCCGCTGGGCGGCTACTGCGCGTTCGTGGGCGAAGACGAGACGAACGGCGACCCCGGCGCGTTTAACAACCAAAGGGCGTGGAAGCGGTTTCTGACGGTGCTTGCGGGCCCCATAAGCAATTTTATTCTCGCGCTGGTGTGCGCGTTTCTGTTCTACGCGATCTTCGGGATGACGGAGATTACCCCCGTGCCGTCCGTCTACAGTGCGGAGGAGGGAATGCCCGCGCAGGAGGCGGGGCTCATGGTGGGCGACGTGATTTTGTCCGTGAACGGCACGGAGATTTCCTACGACCCCGAGGGCGTAAAGCTGTTGCAAAAGACGGTCGCGGAGGCGGGAGAGGCCGATCCTGCATCGCCCGTGGAACTTCTCGTGCGGCGCGGGGAGGAAGAGCTCTCCCTATCCTGCAGGCTCCAACTGACGGACGGCAGGTATCTCATGGGCATCACCATGGGATATACCGAAGAGACGGTGCGCCTTTCCCTGTGGCAGAGCGCGAAAACGGCGGTCTTCTATATCCGCCAGACCATGGGCGCGATGGTTCAGATGCTGATGAAGCTGTTTACGACGGGCGAGGGCATCGGGGACACCGCGGGCCCCGTGTATATCGTGGATACCGTGGCGCAGGGCATCCGCTCGGGCTTCGACCAGGTGCTGTATCTCATCGTCATCATCTCGATGAACCTCGGCATCATGAACCTTCTGCCGCTGCCCGCGCTCGACGGGGGACGGCTGGTGTTCCTTCTCATCGAAATGATCTTCCGAAAGCCCGTAAAAAGGGAAGTCGAGGGCGTGATCCACGCGGTGGGACTGGTGCTCCTGTTCGCGCTGATCCTATTCGTCAGCGGGCGGGACATCCTGCGGCTGTTCGGAAAACTGTAATGAAAGTACGCGGAGGAACCATAACGATGACGCGGCAGATCATGGTCGGAAGCGTCGCCGTCGGCGGCGGCGCGCGGGTTTCCGTCCAGTCCATGACGAATACGAAAACGAAAAATGCACGGGAGACGCTCGCGCAGATCGAAAGACTTTTTCGCGCGGGCTGCGAAATCGTGCGCGTATCCGTGCCGGATTTGGAGAGCGCGGAGGCGATCAAATTTCTGGTCGACAAATCGCCCGTGCCCCTGGTCGCGGACATCCATTTCAACGTGGAGTACGCGATCCGCGCCATCGAAAACGGCATCCACGCGGTGCGCGTGAATCCGGGGAACATGGGCGGCGAGGAAAACGTGCGAAAGCTCTGCGCGTGCCTCAAGGCGCACCGCGTTCCCGTGCGCATCGGCGTGAACGGCGGCTCGCTGGAGAAGAGACTCCTGCAAAAATACGGTTCGCCGTGCGCGGAGGCGCTGGTCGAAAGCGCGCTCGAACACGCATCTCTCCTCGAAAACCACGGTTTTACCGACATCGCGCTTTCAATGAAGGCGTCGGATGTCAAGACGACGGTTACGGCATATCGCCTCGCGTCGCAAAAGACGCAGTATCCGCTCCACGTCGGCGTTACGGAGACGGGCTTCGGCACAAGCGGGCTGGTGAAGAGCGCGATGGGCATCGGCGCGCTGCTAATCGACGGAATCGGCGATACGCTGCGCGTCTCCCTGACGGGGGATCCCGTGGAAGAAGTATATGCGGGGCTCGAGATTTTGCGCGCGGCGGGGCTTCGGAAGGACTATGTGGAAATCATCTCCTGCCCGACGTGTGCGCGGACGGAGATCGACGTGGAGGGCATCGCGAAAGCGGTGCGCGAAAAGACAAAGGACATTACTTTCCCGCTCAAAATCGCCGTGATGGGCTGCGTCGTGAACGGGCCCGGGGAGGCGCGGGAGGCGAATATCGGCATCGCCGGCGGAAAGGAGGGTGGTGCGCTGTTCCGAAAGGGGCAGGCGCCCGTCGTCATAAAGGGCGACCTCGCCGCGGCGCTGCTTCGGGAGATCGAAAGGATGATGCCGAAATGAGCATGCTTTGGAAAGAGCTTCTGCGGGACATGGATCCCGCCGTACATGCTGCGCTGACGCTCGACCGCGTGGTGACGAACCGCGCGGCGAATAAATTGGTGGTCAAACTGTCGAGCACGCGCCTTCTGAGCGAATTTGAATTTGTGCGCATACAAAACGCGCTGCAAAAGGGCTTTCCCAAGGCGGAGCTCGAGCTGAATGTGAGCTATCCCGCGCTGCGCGAGGAGGCGCTTTCGGACATGGATAAGACCATGCGCCACATATCCCTCGTGCTCATGCGGGAAAGGCCCGGCGTCATGCCGTACCTTCTGTGGGAGGACGCCTCGTGGAAACTCGACGGGGGAAGGCTGACGGTCGGCGTCTCCGACGAAATCGGGCTCAAATACATGCAAAGAAACGAAGTGGATGCGCGGATCGAGCGCCTCATGCAGGAACTGTTCCACATTTCGTGCAGGGTTGTTTTAGAGATCAAGGGCGATGCCGAAAAGCGCCTCGCACGGATCGAGGTCAGGCGCATGGAAGAGGAGGTGCGCCTGGCGCGCGTGACGCAGGAGATAGAGGAAGTGCGCAAAAAAGCGGCAAAGACGGCGGTCCAAAGCGGCAGGATTTGGGGGAAGCCCATCACGGGTGAGAGTACCCCTCTGTCCGATCTGACGGAGGAATCGGGCCGCGTCGTCGTGAAGGGCGAGGTTACCAAGGTGGATTTTGTGGAGCTGAAAAACGGCGGCGGAAAGATTGCGGACTTTTGTCTGTCCGATGCGACGGGCTCCGTCGCGTGCAAGGCATTCCTTACCTCCAAAAAAACGGGCAATGACCGCAGTGCGCTCGAAACGGCGATCGCCGCCGCAATGGATGGAATCGCCGTGGGCAAGTGGCTTTCGATACAGGGGATTTATCAGTTTGACGATTACAAAAAAGAGATGCTCCTCTCGGCGCAGAGCATCGAAAGGGCGCAAAAGCCCGAGCGCGAGGACACGGCAGCGGAAAAGCGCGTGGAGCTGCACCTGCACACGAACATGTCTGCGATGGATGCGGTGGCGTCCGTCGAGGATTTGATCGCGCAGGCGGCAAAGTGGGGGCATCGGGCGATCGCCGTCACCGATCACGGCGTGGTGCAGGCGTTTCCCGAGGCGTTTACCGCCGCGAAGAAAAAAGGCATCAAGCTGATTCCGGGCTGCGAAGGGTATCTCATAGACGACAGGTACAGCATCGTAAAGAGTGCGGACGAACGGTTGCTTTGCGAAACGGCGTTTGTCGTACTGGATTTTGAGACGACGGGGCTAAACACCGAGCGCGACGAGATCATCGAGATCGGCGCGGTGCGCTTCGAGCGCGGTGAGGAGGTCGCGCAGATGTCGCAACTCATCGACCCCATGCGCCCCATCCCCGAAAAGGTGACGGAGATTACGGGGATTACGGATGCGATGGTGCGCGATATGCCTCGAATGCGCGACGTGGTGCAAAAGCTGTACGATTTCTGCGAGGGCGCGGTGGTCTGCGCGCACAACGCGGATTTCGACATGCGGTTTTTGCGGCGCGCGTTTCGGGCGGCGGGGCTCGAGGCTACATTCCCCGTTTTGGACACGCTCGCGCTTTCGCGGTGCGTTTTGCCCGAGCAAAAGAGCCACAAGCTCGGCGCGGTGTGCAAGGCATTGGGGGTTTCGCTCAAGGACGCGCACAGGGCGGTGCACGATGCCCGCGCCACGGCGCAGTGCCTCGTAGAAATGCTCAGGATACAGGACGGGATCACCTGCCTCGACCAACTCAACACCGGTTTTTCGGACGACGGCGGCTCGAGCACCCATGTAATCCTCCTCGCGAAGACGCAAAAGGGCATCGAAAACCTCTACCGCCTCGTGAGCGAGGCGCACCTGAACCACTTTTACAGGACGCCGCGCATCCCGCGCACGCTTCTCGAAACGTACCGCGAGGGGCTGATCGTCGGCAGCGCGTGCGAGGCGGGCGAGTTGTTCCGCGCCGTCGTGGAGGGCGAACCGCTTGAAAAACTGCAGGAGATCGCGTCGTTTTACGACTATCTCGAGATCCAGCCGATCGGGAACAACCGCTTCATGGTCCGAAACGGCACCGCGGCGGACGACGAAGCGCTTCGCGACTACAACAGGCGCATCGTGGAGGTGGGCGCTTCGCTCGGAAAACCCGTCGTGGCGACGGGAGACGTACACTTCCTAGAGCCGCACGACGACATCTTCCGCGCGATCCTTTTGACGGCAAAGGGCTTTGAGGACGCACAGGAGCAGGCGCCGCTCTATTTCAAAACGACGGACGAAATGTTAGAGGAGTTTTTATATCTCGGCGCAGAAAAGTGCAGGGAAGTCGTCATCACCGCGCCCAACGCGATCGCGGACGAGATCGAGAGCGGGCTCTCCGTATTCATCCGCCATCCGGATGGGAAGGAGACGTTCCAGCCCTTTTGGGAGGAGGCGGAAGACGACATCCGCACGCTCACCGAGGAGACGGCGCGCCGCATCTACGGCGACCCCATGCCGGACATCGTGCGCGCGCGGATAGACAAGGAGTTAAACGCGATCATCGGCTACGGTTTTTCGACGCTGTACGACATCGCCGTAAAACTTGTGCAAAAGTCCGTATCGGACGGATATATCGTCGGCTCGCGCGGTTCGGTCGGCTCGTCCCTGGTGGCGTATCTGACGGGCATTACCGAGGTCAACTCGCTGCCGCCGCACTACGTGTGCCCGAAGTGCAAACATTCGGAATTTGACGTGCCCAAGGAATACGCCTGCGGCATCGACCTGCCGCGCAAGGAGTGCCCGAAGTGCGGCGAGGTCATGAACCGCGACGGCTTCAACATCCCGTTTGAGGTGTTTTTGGGCTTCAAGGGCGACAAGGTGCCCGATATCGACCTCAACTTCTCCGGCGAATATCAGGCGCGCGCGCAGAACTACGTCAAGGAGCTCTTCGGCGCGGAAAACGTGTTCCGCGCGGGCACGATCGGCTCCGTGAAGGACAAGATCGCCTATGGCTACGCGAAAAAGTATCTGGAGGAGACGGGGAAGAGCGCGTCCGCAGCCGAAAAGGAGCGCCTTGCGCGCGGCATCACGGGCGTAAAGGCCACCACGGGGCAGCACCCTGCGGGCATGGTCGTTTTGCCGAAGAATTACGAAATCTACCAGTTCACGCCCATCCAGCGCCCCGCGAACGACATGAGCAGCGACACGATCACCACGCATTTCGCGTTCAAATCCATGCACGATGTGCTGGTCAAGCTCGACATCTTAGGCCACGACGACCCGACGATGCTTCGGAAACTGCAGGATTTGACGGGCATCGCGCCGCAGGATGTGCCGCTGGACGATCCGGAGGTGTTTCAAACCATCCTCTCGCTCTTCCGAAGCCCCGAGGCGCTCGGCGTGACGGCGGAGGACGTCGGTTGCCCCACCGGCACCTTAGGCATCCCCGAATTCGGAACGCCGTTCGTCATCCAGATGCTGGTGGAGACGAAGCCCACATCCATGGAGGAACTGATTCGCATTTCGGGGCTTTCGCACGGCACGAACGTGTGGGCGGGGAACGTTCAGGACATCGTCAAGGCGGGGCTTGCGCCCCTCAGGCAGTGCATCTGCACGCGCGACGACATCATGAACCAACTGATCGACATGGGCTGCGAGAGCAAAATGGCGTTTACGATCATGGAATCCGTCCGAAAGGGCAAGGGGCTTACGACGGAGATGGAAGCGGCGATGCTCGGCTGTAACACGCCCGAATACGTCATCGGCTGCTGCAAGAAGATCGGCTACATGTTCCCGAAATCGCACGCGGTGGCATATGTCACGATGGCGCTTCGCATCGCGTATTTCAAGGTGTATTATCCGAAGGAATACTACGCCTGCTATTTCAGGCGCAACATCGATGCTTTCGACGCATCGAGAATGGTCGCGCCACCGGAAACGATCAGGGCGCGGATCGAGGAGATACGCGCCATGGAAAAGGACGAGCAGGAGAAGAAGGCGGACGAGGCGGGTCTTTTGGACGTCATCCGCGAAATGCTCGCGCGCGGCATCGAGCTTTTGCCCATATCGCTGTACGAATCGGACGCGGAGGCGTTCCTCATCAAGGACGGGCGCATCCTCCCGCCGTTCTCTTCGCTGCCCGGCTTGGGACTTTCCGCCGCGCAGAACCTGGTTGCGATCCGCGACGGCGGCAGGTTCCTGTCCAAGGGCGACATGCTCACCCGCAAGGTCACGCGCAGCGTGATCGACATGCTGGAGAGCGTCGGCGCGCTCGAAGGAATGCCGGAGACGAGCCAGGTATCGCTGTTTGAGGAACTTTCTTAAGCCTGTGCCGTGAAATTAACAAAAGGAACCTTATACTCCGCCGCAAAATTGTCGTATAATGGAAAAAAATAACAATGGAGGCGTACAACATGGCACTTATCGACACGATTATGCAAAAGGCATGCGCGAACGTGAAGCACATCGTGCTTCCCGAGGGCGAAGAGGCGCGCAACGTGCAGGCAGCCGCGAAGATCAAGGAAAAGGGCATCGCATCTCTGACGCTCTTGGGCGATCCCGAAAAGGTGCACGCGGTCGCGAAGGAACACGGCGCGGACATCTCCGGCATCGAGATCATCGATCCGAAGACGAGCGCAAAGGGTGAAGAGTATGCGCAGCTCCTGTTTGAACTGCGCAAGGCGAAGGGAATGACGATCGAGCAGGCGACGGAGCTCGTGAAGGACCCCATGTATTACGGCGTGGTCATGGTCAAGGCGGGTGACGCGGACGGGCTGGTCTCCGGCGCGATCCACTCTACGGGCGACATGCTGCGCCCCGCGCTGCAGATCATCAAGCCGAAGCCCGGAATAAAGACGGTCTCCTCCTGCTTTTTGATGGAGAGCCCCAGGGTGGAATACGGCGATAACGGCGTCATGATCTTTGCGGACTGTGCCGTCATCCCGAACCCGACCGCCGAAGAACTTGCCAATATCGCCGTCGCTGCGGCGGACTCCGCAAGGAGCCTTGCCGGCATGGAGCCGCGCGTCGCCCTGGTTTCCTTCTCCACGAAGGGCAGCGCGAAGCACGATTTCGTGACCAAGGTGCAGGAAGCGGCCGATCTCGCCAAACAGCTCGCACCCGACCTGTTGCTGGACGGCGAATTGCAGTTGGACGCCGCGATTGTGGAATCCGTGGGCAAGCTCAAGTCGAAGGACAGCCCCGTCGCCGGCAAGGCGAACGTGATCGTGTTCCCGGATCTGCAGTCCGGCAACATCGGCTACAAGCTCGTGCAGCGCTTGGGCGGCGCGGAGGCGTACGGCCCCGTGCTGCAGGGCATCGCGAAGCCGTGCAACGACCTGTCGCGCGGCTGCTCCGTGGAAGACATCGTCGCAATGGTCGCAATCACTGCCGTGCAGGCGCAGGGCTAAACCGAATACGGTAACGAACAGGAGAGTGTATCCATGAAGATTCTTGTCATCAACGCAGGCTCTTCCTCGCTGAAATACCAATTGTTCGACATGGCGAATAAATCCCTGATCGCGAAGGGAATCGTCGAGCGCATCGGCATCGAAGGCTCGAACCTCACCCACAAATACGGGGAGGGCTGCGCGCTCTCGTTTAAGCAGCCCGCGAAGGTTCCCAACCATTCCGTGGCGATGGAACTCGTACTCGCGGCGCTTCTGGATAAGGAGCACGGCGCGATCGAGACGCTGGATGAGATTACTGCGGTCGGCCATCGCGTGCTCCACGGCGGCAGCAAATTCACGGCATCCTGCGTGATCGATGAGGCGTGCAAGGACGCGATCCGCGAGTGCTTCCCGCTGGGGCCGCTCCACAACCCCGCAAACCTCATGGGCATCGAGGCGTGCGAAAAGGCGCTGCCCGGCGTAAAGCAGGTCGCGGTGTTCGATACCGCGTTCCACCAGACCATGCCGCCCAAGGCGTTCCTCTACGGCGTCCCGATGAAGTACTATACGGAACACCACGTGCGCCGCTACGGCTTCCACGGCACATCCCACCGCTTCGTCTCCGGCCGCGCGGTCGAGATGCTGGGCAGGGAGCATTCCAAGATCATCGTGTGCCATTTGGGCAACGGCTCGTCGCTGTCCGCAGTCGTGGACGGCAAGTGCGTGGATACGTCCATGGGTCTCACGCCTCTTGAGGGCGTGCTGATGGGCACTCGCTCGGGCAATGTCGACCCCGCCGTGGTCGAATTCATCGCCAACAAGGAAGGCTGGACGGTTACCGAGACGCTCAACATGCTCAACAAAAAGAGCGGCTTGCTGGGGCTCGCCGGCAATGCCGACATGCGCGACGTCATGCGCCTCGCCGCAGAGGGCGACGAGAACTGCAAGATCACGCTCGAAGTGTGGGCATACGGCATCCGCAAATACATCGGCGCGTATGCGGCGGCGATGGGCGGGCTGGACGCGATCGCGTTCACGGCAGGCATCGGCGAAAACAACCCTTCCTCCCGCGCGACAATTCTGGAGGGGCTGGAGTTCATGGGCGTGAAGATCGACGAGGAGAAGAACAACACCGCGCGCGGCGAAGCGGACCTTTCCGCTGCCGATTCCAAGGTCAAGATACTCCTCATCCCCACGAACGAGGAGCTCGCCATCGCGCGCGACACGGTGGAGCTGATATAGCAGGCACCTTTTCCCCGCGCAACGCAAATATAATTTGACAAACGGCGCGGAAAAGGGTATAATGCCATAGGTTATCACAAAGAGGTGACGTATTTGCGTTTGGAAGTCGGAGATTCGCTGAAGAATCCGGGTCAGAGCTATCCTTTTCAGGGCGAATTGACCATCGCCGAAGAATTGGAAGTGCTGGGCGACCCCGTATCCTTCTCGGATATCGCCGGATCGGGTACGGTCCCGGGCTCGGGCGAGGGCGGGGGCATACGGTGCGAGGTGAGGGCGAACGCGACATCGCGTTGCGCGCTGTGCCTTGTTCCCGTAAAGGTTTCGCTTTCGTGCGAGGTGGATGCCGCATACATGCGGAATCCCGATCCTGCCGATCCCGACTTGTATCCGCTCGTCGGTCACTCGATAGAACTTGACGAGGCCGTGCGGGAGGCGCTTCTGCTCGAACTGCCAATCCGCTTCCTCTGCAAGATCGACTGCAAGGGGCTGTGTCCCGTATGCGGAACCAACCTGAACCTGACCGGCTGCGAATGTGCCGAAACCCAAGAGGCGCAAGGCCCTCTCGCAGCTTTACGGGACCTACGGATTCAGAACGAGGAGGTGTAAGAAATGGCCGTACCGAAAGGTAAAGTATCCAAAGCGCGCAGGAATTCCCGCCGCTCCGCCACCTGGAAGCTGTCTCTGCCGGGCATCGTAGCCTGCCCGCGCTGCAAAAAGATGAAGCTTGCCCACCGCGTCTGCAAAAGCTGCGGTTATTACGATGGACAGGAGATCATCAAACAGGAAGACGCAAAGGCTGCCAAGTAAGCAATATCGGAACCGCTTTTCGGCGGTTCCTTTGCTTTTTGGGGATGGCAAAGGCGTTACAAATTGTTCAAAAGTGTTTTAGCTTCGTTTTAGGTTCTTATGCGATACTGTAAGCGTCCCAAAGAGAGGACAAAAACAATAAGCGAGGAGCTGAACGGAATGAAACACTTTTTTATCGGAACGCTGGTTGCCCTGATGCTGGTACTGGCGATGGTTGTAGGTACCTTTGCGATGGCGGAAAGCGCCGAGCCCGAAGTACCCGCCGTGGAAGATGCCGTGATGGAGGATACCGCCCTTTCGGATGCATTGGATGCATATAGGGCAGCGCGCCGAGGCGATCGCTACGATTCGCTCGAGGAAGAACTCAAAGCGTACGTCGAGGCGGGAAAGCTGACGCAGGAGCAGGCGGATCTGATCCTGAAAAGCTTTGAGGAGCGGCAGGCTCTGTGCGACGGAAACTGCCCGAACTGCGGCACACGTCCCCAAAACGGCTACGGCAGGGGCGGGCGTTCGAACGGCGGCAAAGGCGGGCGCTCGAACGGCGGAAGAGGTGGGCGCACAAACGGCGGCAAGGGCGGGCGCTCGAACGGCGGATACGGCATGTTCAACAGGCAATCCGACGGACTGACGGACGGAAACACATTCACCTTCGATATGCAGGACGGTGTCTTCGAAGGAATCTGACGAGGAAACGAAAAGCGTCACACACGTGGCGCTTTTTGCGCTGGAAAAAGACGACGGGATTTGATATACTATCTATGGGTGGTGCAAAATGCGTATATTGTTTGCCGAGGACGACCTTGACCTCGCCCGTGCGGTCAAGGCGTTGTTGGAACATTCCGGATATTCTGTCGATGTCGTCCATAACGGAGAGGACGCGCTGGAATACGCGCTAAGCGGCGGCTACGACGGCGTGATTTTGGATTGGATGATGCCGGAACTGAGCGGCGTGCAGGTGCTGGAACGGCTGCGGAGCCAAAAGAACGCAGTGCCGTGCCTGATGCTGACTGCGCGGGACGCGGTGGAGGACCGCGTGGCGGGGCTGGATGCAGGGGCGGACGACTATCTCTCCAAGCCGTTTGCCATGGACGAACTGCTCGCGCGGGTTCGCGCGATGCTGCGCCGAAAGGCGGACTACGCGCCGGACGTATTGCGCTTTCAGGACATCGAGCTGGATCGCGCGGAGATGGTGTTGAGGTGTGGCGATGCGAGCGTAAAGCTGAACAACAAGGCGTTTCAGCTGATGGAGATGCTGGCAGAGCGCCCCGGCGCCGTACACGGCGTCGATCGGATCATGGAAAAGGTTTGGGGCTGGGATTCGGAGGCGGAGATCAACGTGGTGTGGGTCAACATCTCCTTTCTCCGCAAGAAACTGAAGGAAATCGGTTCGGGCGTGGAAATCAAGGCCATCCGAGGGGTGGGCTATTCGTTGGAGTGGAACAAATGATACGGGGCATACGCAGGCGGTTTATCCGCATCGCGCTTTCTGTACTCGCGCTGGCGATGGCGCTGGTGGTGTTGGTCATCAACACCGCCAACTGGATCAACGTCCGCGCGGAGCTGTATGAGACGATGCGCGTTTTAAGCGAGGGCGGCGGGAAATACGGCATGAAGGGCGGCGGTCGCTCCAGGCATATGCGCAATATGCTGGAGGAATCGCGCTTTTTTGTGGTCGGGCAGGATGCGAGCGGCGAATGGGTGCTGCAAGGCGCGTCCCGCGTGGCGGATATGGACGGGGAAGAACTGGAGCGCGTCGTATCGAATGCGCTTGCGAGCGGGAGCGAAACGGGCTTTAGCGGGGAATACCTGTATTCCGTGCGCAGGCAGCGCGGCAATGCGGTCGCGGTGTTTTTAAATTGCGAAACCAAATTGACCCGCGTCAGGCAGCTGGCTATGATTTCCGCGCTGGCATGCGGCACCTGCATACTGCTCGCGTGGCTATTGGTGGCGCTGTTCAGTCGGCGTGCGATCAAACCGCTGGTGGAGAGTGCGGTGCGGCAAAAGCAGTTCATTACCGATGCGGGGCACGAACTCAAGACGCCGCTTGCGGTCATCTCCGCAAACATGGACGTGTTGACGCTGGAAAGCGGCGAAAACGAGTGGGTTCGCAGCACAAAGGGGCAGGTCGCCAATATGCGCGCGCTGGTGAGCGAATTGATCTACCTGTCGCGGCTGGACGAAGAGGAGGCAAAGCTTACCCGTGAGGAGCTCGATTTGTCGAAGCTCGTCGCGGAGGCGGCGGAGCCCTTTATCGCCATGGCGGAATTTTCGGGCAAGGAGATGGCGATGGATGTCGAGGACGGCATCCGCATCCTCGGCGATGGCGCGTCACTCGCGCGGCTCGTGTCCATCCTCTGCGACAACGCCGTCAAGTATGCACCCGACGGGGACCATATCGCACTGCGCCTGAAAAAAGAGAGAAAGGGCATCGAATTGTCCGTGGAGAATCGCCTTACCCGCCCCATGGATGCGGAAGTGCTCGCGCATCTGTTCGACCGCTTTTTTAGGGCGGATGCATCGCGAAGCAGGCAGAGCGGGGGATACGGCATAGGATTATCCATCGCCCGCGCCGTTGCCGAAAAGCACGGCGGCAGCATGTACGCGGAACAAAGGGAGGGCGGCACGAAGATTCGCTTTGTATGCAAACTGCGGGTATAATGCGCCGCATCGTTACCGTTTCCCTGCGTAAATGTATCGCATGATATGGAACAGATATGCTCTATGTTATTTTTGCACATAAAAGGGCTCTTCACGGAAAGTTGTGGGAATCGAACCAAGAAACAGGTAACGCGAGAAAACGAACAAGAGTAAAGAAATACTCGTCATCTCTGTAGCCGTAGCCGATACGCTTAGCGACCTTGATCTTGTTGTTGAATCCCTCTAACTTACCAGTGCTGATGGGGAAAACAGCGTGCGCGACAAGTCCGTCTATGCGCGGCATTTTCAGCTCGGCGAATTTCACAAGAGCCGGGATGCCGCTGGCCTGCGCTGCGTCGAACCAGCGCTTCCAGCCTTCCCGAGCAGCGAGAGGATCAGTAAGCTCGAAGAGAGCGCAAAGTTCCTCCTTCATCGCATAGCAGACCGCAAGGTCTGAATGATCTGAAAGGATGTCTTGCAGGTGCTGCGCCCTCTCGTCCGAG
>CAYFRC010000003.1:27103-27611 GCA_964345325.1 uncultured Oscillospiraceae bacterium | reverse complement strand
AGATCGAGCACGAACTGAGCGGCTTGTACGACGTCGCGCACGGCGCGGGGCTCGCGGTCGTGTTCCCCGCGTGGCTGCGCTACCAGCTGAAGCATCGCGACGCGACGCGGCTCGCGCAGTTCGCCGTGCGCGTATGGGGCTGCGAGATGAACTTCGAGCACCCCGAGGAGACGGCGCTTCAGGGCATCAGGGCATACGAGGCGTTCCTCAAGGACATCGGCATGCCCATCACCATGAAAGAACTCGGCGCAAAGACGGAGGACATTCCCCGCCTCGCGGCAAATGTGCGGCGCGGCCCGGACGGCAAGGTCGGCTTTTACACGAAGCTCGACACGGCGGACATCGAAGAGATTTTGCGCATCGCGGACCGATAAAGAAAGCAAAGCGCGCTTCCGGCGGATTTTCCTCCCGCCGGAAGCGCGTTTTCATTTCCTATCGATTTTTGCGAACTCAGTTTTTGTCGATGGTGTTTTCCGCCTTTTCGCGTAGGTTTTCCGCGATCTCGGAT
>CAYFRC010000003.1:18017-27093 GCA_964345325.1 uncultured Oscillospiraceae bacterium | reverse complement strand
GCCCTGTTCATCACGCGCGTTACGCCCTCGATCTCCTTTTCGGGCCCCTTCACCGCGTAATGGAAGCGGAAAAACAGCCCGATGATAAGCGCGGGTACCACCCACCAGAACATGAACACCAACAGCAGCAAAAATGCGAGCAGCGGAATGCTGAACATCACCTCGTCGTCGCGCTTGATGAGCACGTGGTAGCGGTTGATTCGATCGAAGATCACCGCAAGTGTGCGCCCGACGCGCGATGCCGTCTTTTTCGCGACTTCCTTTTGTTCTTCGCGCTTTTCCCGCTTCGTCGCGCCCAAGGTGACGCCCTTGTTCTCGAGGTAGATCAGCGCCTTCAGAAGATCCCAATTCGTCTTTTCGAGCGCGGTCGTCGCTTCCTCGTAGGAGATGTTCGCCTTCTCGCGAAGCTTCTCTACCAACTGAACCCGATCCATATCCATGTTCGCCCTCCTCTCGCGCACGCGCGGTTACAGCTTCGTCAAAAACCGCGCCGCAAACCGCCGAAACGGCTCCTTCACGCTGCCAAGCGTCTCCAATACTTCCTGATGCGTCAGCGGCTGGTCCAAGATGCCCGCCGCCATGTTCGACATGCACGAAAGTGCGACCACGCGCATGCCGCCGTGCACCGCCGCGATCGTCTCCGGGACGGTGGACATTCCCACGCAATCCGCACCCAAGGTGCGCAGCATGCGGATTTCTGCGGGCGTCTCGTAGGACGGCCCCGTCAGCATGGCGTATATGCCCTCGCGAAGCGGCAGGTTCACCTCGCGCGCGGCTTCGAGCGCCGCTTCGCGCAGCGCCTTGTCGTATGCGCAGGACATATCGGGGAAGCGAACGCCCAGCGCATCGTCGTTCTTGCCCAAGAGCGGCGACTGCCCCGAAAGGTTGAGGTGGTCGGTGATGAGCACCATATCGCCGGCAGAGAAGGATGTGTTGATCGCGCCGGCGGCGTTTGTGAGGATGACGATCTCGCAGCCCATTTCCCGCATAATGCGGATCGGCAGCGTCGCCTCCTTCATCGAATAGCCCTCGTAGAAGTGCAGCCTCCCGTTCATCATCATGAGCTGCCTTCCCTCGTATTCGCCGAAGATCCATTCGCCCGCGTGGCCCTTGATGGTGCTTCGCCCCATGTGCGGCACATCGCCGTAAGGGACGCGGACGGCGTTTTGCAGCATTTCCGAAAGGATGTTCCAGCCCGAGCCGAGCACGAGCCCGATGCGCGGGTGCGCG
The DNA here is from genome assembly GCA_964345325.1 of uncultured Oscillospiraceae bacterium. Taxonomy (GTDB): domain Bacteria; phylum Bacillota; class Clostridia; order Christensenellales; family Aristaeellaceae; genus CAYFRC01. Next base: position 25,863 of record CAYFRC010000003.1, on the reverse strand, counting down.
CCCGTCCTGTCTTTGAGGTATTGCGCGGCTTCCGCAATGGCTTGTACATAGTTTTCCATGGCAGTTTTCTCCTTTGGTGCGATTCCTTAGCAGATTTCCTTCCAGAAGGACGTTCCGTCGAGCTTTTTGGAGAGGCCGAGCGCCTCGAGCGTCGTCGCGGCGACATCCGCAAAGGACGTTCTCGTGCCGAGGTCGATGCCCTCGTTGATGCCCAGGCTCCATGCGAGGATCGGCACGTCCTCGCGCGAGTGGTCCGTCGAGGGGGTGGTCGGGTCGCAGCCGTGGTCGGCGGTGATGAGCAGCAGCGTGTCCTCGCCGATCGCGCGCATGATCTCGGGAAGCCGTTTGTCAAACGCCTCGAGGCTCTTTGCGTATCCCTCCGGATCGTTCCTGTGGCCGTAGAGCATATCGAAATCGACGAGATTTGCAAACAGCAGCCCCTGCCACTTCGGCTCTTTGATAAAGTCGAGCATCGCGTCCACGCAGGCATCGTTTCCCGAGGGGTGAACGGACTGCGTGAGCCCGCGGTGGTTGAATATGTCCTCGATCTTGCCGACGCCCAGCACGTCCATGCCCGATTCGCGGACGACGTCCAGCATCGTCTCGCCTATGGGGTCTATGGAAAAGTCGCGGCGGTTTTCCGTGCGCGTGAATGCTCCCGGATCTCCCGTGAACGGCCGCGCGATCACGCGCCCGACGCCGTGTTCCCCCGTCAGCATGCGCCTTGCGATGCGGCAGATGTGCCACAGCTCCATCGGCGGCACGATGTTTTCGTGCGCGGCGATCTGGAACACGCTGTCGGCGGAGGTGTATACGATGAGTTTCCCGGTGAGCAGGTGCTCGTTTCCGAGTTCCTCGATGATTGCGGTACCGCTTGCGGGTTTGTTGCCGATGACCTCCATGCCCGTCTCGCGCTCGAATTGTTCGATCAGTTCCCGCGGAAAGCCGTTCGGGTAGGTCGGGAACGGCGTTTTGAGCGTGAGCCCCGCGAGTTCCCAGTGCCCGGTCGTGGTGTCCTTTCCGGCGGAGGCCGGCTGCATGCGCCCGAAGCAGGCGAGCGGGTCCTCGATCGCCTCGGGGCGGTTCGCCGCGTTATATAATCCCAGTTCCGTAAGGTTCGGAAGGTCGGGGCGCATGAGGTCCGTTACATGGCCGAGCGTGTCGCTCCCCCCGTCGCCGTATTTCGCCGCATCCTTTGCCGCGCCGATGCCTACGCTGTCCAGCACGACCAGTACAACCCTTTTCATCTTCATATGCGATACTCTCCTCGCGCAAAATCTCTTCTATCGAGTGTATTATACGGCGCGGCAGGCGAAAATTCCTGCAAAAAACAGAAAACTTCACACCATGTTTTCCGTCAGGAGAAAATCCATTCAAAAAATGCTTCGGGGGTCGGCTCTTGAAGGTTGAGCGAAACGATTCGTTCAAAGATATCTTCCAGCCTGTGCGCATCCGAGGAATAGAGCCTGTGCATGTCCTCATAGCCTTCGGGGCAGGGCGTGCTGCGCGAAATCTCGACCGCGGGTACGTGCAGGCTGTCCGGCAAAAAGCCGAGCGCCTGCAATATGCCGTTGCTGCCGCGGTTGATGTGCGCGGGCACGGGCGCGCCGCCCCGGGCGAGGATTTCCTCGCACAAATCGTCGATCGAAAGGTCGAGCGCCGAAAGAAGCAGCTTTTTCTCCTCCGAAACGACCTCGTCGTCGTCATTCATCAGGTATTGGTGCCCGAAAAAATCCGGCGCGTTGGGGATGTCCGGAAGATGCGGGTAAATCCACTCCGAAAACGCGAGCGCCTCGTCCACGGTTTTGAAATACGAAAGCAGGTGCACTTCCTCGCGCGTGGTGATTTCCATGCCCGGCAAGAGCGCCACGCCGTATGCGTCCGCGACGGCTTTGATCGCGGGAAGCTGCCGCGCCGTATTGTGGTCGCACACGGCGATCATGTCCAGCCCCTTGATCTTTGCCATGCCGCAGATGTTTGACGGCGTCATCAATTCGTCCCCGCAGGGGGACAGGCACGAGTGCATGTGCAGGTCGGTAAAGCAAGTCATGCGACTACCTCGCGCGAACCCCCGCGCCGAAAAGCAATCCGGAGAGTTCATACGCGGATTTGTCCGAGGCGAGGATCGCGATGCCCTCGTCCTGCGCCTTTTCGCAGATCGCGGGCTCGACCTGAATGTTTTCCGGAACCAGAATGCAGCTCATGTCCGCGAGCGATGCCACGGCGACTGCGTTCATGTGCGTCTGCACCGTGATCCAGATCATATCCGCCTCTCCGTGCGACATGACCCAGCTCAAAAGATCGCAGGCGTACCCGCAGGAAATCTCGCGGTCGAGTTCCGCGTTTTCGGTGAGAAGCATCGCGCCGGTTACTTGGATTGCGTCCCGAATCGTCATTTTTATATCCTCCTACGTTCTCGTGTTTTCGGCGATCGTGACCATCTGTTTGGCCATGTCGCGTATGCGTTCTTTGAGCATCGGCAGGCAGTCCATTTCGTGGGCGTAGCCGGTCACGATGTCCTCCGCCAGTGCCTGACAGGTGGGCGAGCCGCACGCGCCGCAGTCGAGCCCCGGCAGCCTTTGGCGAATTTCCTCCATCTGGTCCATCTTGCGCAGCGCCGCCTGCAGGTCGGTATCGAGCTGCAGGGTGCTGACCGGCTCGATCGGCATCGTATTGTATATGCTCGCCCCGAGTTCCTCCATATACGCCTCCGTAATGACCTGCTCGGGACGCCTTTGCGGCAAGGACTGCTTGATCGCGCGGATGCGGTTTCGCGCGATGAATGCGTTTTCAAACGTCAAAGGTCCTCCGACGCAGCCCGCAATGCATGCGAGCCCCTCAAAAAAGGCGAGATCACCCAGCCTGTTGTTTTCGATTTCTTCCAATACGCGCGCGACGTTTTCGATGCCGTCCACGGCGAGCGCGTTGGCGATTCCCATGGCATCCGCTTCGCCTCCGGGTGCCGCCCAGCCGAGCCCGAAGGATGTCGCGAGGAATTCTTCTTCATTTTCGATATAAAACTTGTCCGCCTTTTTCAGCTGGCTGTTGAGCAGCCCGTAGATCTCGAGCATCGAGATCGCGCCGTTCACGGCGGAGGTTTCGTGCCCGATGGGGGTGCGAATCGCAGTCATCTTCGCGGCGCAGGGCGTGATGAAAAAGCAGCCAACCGCCTCGGGCGCCACATTGTGCTTCTTGCAGAAATCGCGCCGCGCCTCCATCGCCGCAACTTCCATGGGCGACCGCACGTCCACGACGTTGTCCAAGAGCTCCGGAAAGCGCATTTGGATGAGCCTGAGCACGGCAGGGCAGCTCGAGGAGATGAGCGGGCGCGGGCAGTCCGGCTCGCGCAGCCGCTTTTGCACCGCGCGGGAGACGATGTCCGCGCCGCGCGCCACGTCGTATACCGCGTCAAAGCCCATCATGCGCAGCCCCTTTGTGACGGATGTCACCTTCGGCAGCTGCTTGAATTGCCCGTACAGCGCAGGCGCGGGCAGCGCAATCTTGTAGGGAAAGCGGTTGATGGAGGCGAGCGGGTTGGTCAGGGGCACCTTCGCGTGGTGCTCGCACACGCGGATGCACTCGCCGCAGTCGATGCAGCGCGTATCGATGATATGCGCCCTGCCGCTGTGTACGCGGATCGCCTCGGTGGGGCAGTGCTTCAGGCAGTTCGTACAGCCGACGCACTTCCCCTTGTCCAGATTTACCGAATGGTAGTATTCCGTCATAGGTCAAACCCCATCTCAATCACAGTACCTACGCCGACCGTCGAGGAAATGGAAAAGCTCGTGGCGTTCCGACGCATGTTGGGAAGCCCCATGCCCGCGCCGAAACCCATCGTCCTGACGTCGTCGGTGGCGGTGGAAAAGCCCTCTTTCATGGCGAGGTCGAGGTTGGGAATGCCGGGCCCCCTGTCGCGGATATCGAGCTCCACCTTGTCGGGCAGCACCTTCAGCTCCATTTCCCCGCCGTTGGAATGGATTACGAGGTTCAGTTCGACCTCGTATGCGGCGACGGAAACGCGCCTGACGACGTTGGACGGCACGCCCAGTTTTTTCAAGATCTGTTTGATCTGCCCCGAAACCTCCCCCGCGGAGGTGAAATTGCCGGCCTCAACCGGATATACCTCGCGCAGCATTGCCTGTTCGCTCATCAGATCAACTTCCTGTGCCCGCCGGGAAGCCCCTTCGCATAGAGTGCCCCGCAGGCTTCATATAGTGTGTAGTCGGTCGCGAGGACGCATACGCCGTAGTCGCGCGCCATGTTCAGCACATCGTCTCCCGGAATCTTGCCGCGCACGAACACGATCAACAGCACGTCCAGCATATCGCAGGTACGCACGACGTGCGTGTTCGTGAGCCCCGTCAAAAGTACCATGCGCTCCTTGGGGAATGCGAGCACGTCGCTCATCATGTCCGAGCCGCAGGCGCACTGGATTTCCTCCTCGGGAAGCTCGCCGCAAAGCACCGTTGCGCGGAGGATCTCTGCGATTTTTTGGGCGGTCATTGCCATAGTATTTTCCTTCCTTTCGGGACGTTTTGTGTTTTTATAAGCCTATGCCCTATTATACAACAATTGTAGCAAAAAGGAAAGTACCCTGAAAAGAAAGCCCCCGCTATCGGGCGGCGACAGATACCGTTCGATACGCGGGGTGCAGTTTCATTCGGAACACCCTTTTATTACAGCTTGAAGAAGATGTGGAACACGTACTGATCCAGGAGGATCGCCGCGCCGAGGATGCCGGTATATACGCCGAACCACGTCACCCGCACCCTGCGGATGATCTTCAGCATGAACTGGATCGAGAGGAAGCCCACGCCGCCGGAGACGACCAGCGCGATGATGAGCTGGAGCGCGCCGACACTCTGAACAATCTCGCCCGAAGCGAGCTCGGGAATGTCGAACACCAGTGCGCCCAGAATCGCGGGAATCGCCATCAAAAACGCAAAGTCCGTCGCGCGCTTACGGGAGAGACCCGTCGCGATGCCGCCTGCGAGGGCGCTGCCCGAGCGGGATACGCCCGTGAGCAGGCCGAAGATCTGCGTGACGCCCATCGCGAGCGCATTATACCAGCGCACCGTCTTCGTCTCGGCGGAAATGCCGTTCAGAAGGTCCGCGAACCAGAGGATGAGCGTCGTGAGCAGGAAGAAAAAGCCCAGATACTGGTAATTGAAACACTCAGCCCCATCGATATGGAAGGCGAAGCTGCAAAGCAAAACCGCCGCGACCGCAGGCACCGTCGCCAGCGCGAGCAGCGGCAGCTCGGACTGCAGGGGATGGCACAGCATATCCCAAATGCGCTTGCGATACGCCACGATGACGGCGATCAGCGTGCCCACGTGCATCACGACATCCATCGCGACGGGGATATCCGCCTCGATGCCCAAAAGCACGCGCAAAAGCGACATGTGCCCGGACGAACTCACGGGCAGAAACTCCGTGAGCCCCTGCACCAAACCGAATAATACAGCCTGTATGGAGGACATACAAGCACCTCCCTCAAACAATCCGAATCGTCAATTGATTATTATCTATATAGTACAACGTTTCGCGCAGGAAAACAAGTCTTAATTTGCTAATTCTGTCGCCTTTTTCAGAACCTTTGCCGCGAGTTTCGCCGCGGTGTCGCCGCCGCTTCCGCCCTTTTCGACGATGACCGCGATCGCATAGGGGCATTCCTCCTCCGCGATGAAGCCCACGAACCACGCATTGGTCTTTACGGACTTGTCGTCGGAGACCTCGGCGGTGCCTGTCTTGCCGCATACGGTGTAGCCCGATACGGCGGCCTTCTTGCCCGTGCCGCTTTTGACGACGAGACGCATGTATTCCTTGACGATCTCCGCCGTCTCCCTCTGCATCACGCGCTTATAGTCGCCCGACGCGGTTCTGAGGCGCGGGATGTTGCCCACGCTCGTCACCTGCAAAATCAGCTCCGGCTCGACCATCATCCCGCCGTTTCCGATCGCCGCCGCGATCAGCGCCATGTGCATGGGCGTCGCGAGCAGCTTTCCCTGCCCTACGCCCGTCCACGCGAGGTCGTAATCGCTTTCAATCGCCTTGGGGATGCTCGACGGGTACAGCACGATGTCGCGGAAGCGGAAATCGTCGTTGAAGCACAGGTTTTCCGCCGTTGCGATCAGCTTCTGTGCGCCCAGTTCGTGCGCGATCGATGCAAACACCACGTTGCAGCTCTTCGCGAACGCCTGCACGAGCGTCATGCCGCCGTGGGCGGTGCCGCCGAAGCAGGTGACGCTGCCCGTTCCGAAGTTCTCGCTGCCCTCGCAAAAAAACATCCGTTCCTGTGCGTCTCCCATGTTTTCCAGCGCGCTTATCAGCGTAACGATCTTAAACACGGAGCCGGGTGCGTACTGCCCCTGCAGGCAGCGGTTGAGATAGCCCGTGCCCGTATCCTCGCCGGATTCCATGCGGTTGGAGAGCGACTTCGGGTCGTAATCGGCCTTGGAGGCCATGCACAGGATCTCCCCGGTCTTATAGTTTAGGACGACCACTGCGCCGCTTTTGCCCGAGGGGAACTCCTTGCTCGCGTACAGGGCGAGCCTCGAATCGACGGTGAGCCGGATGTTGTCCCCCTGATAGCCCGCGCCCGTGACGTATTGCCACGCGCGGGAAATGACGGAGCCGCTGGTTCCGAGCAGGGTGTTGGCGTGAAAGGTCTCCACGCCCGTTCCGGACATGCTGAGCTGGTCGCCCACGGTCTGCGACACGGCGCGGCGCACGGATTTGTTTTCGTGGTACTGCCGCTCTCCGTTTTCGTCGGTGGTCGCAAGGACGATGCCGTTGCGGTCTATAATATCGCCCATCGAAACGGAGCGCTTCGCGTAGAGGATGCGCTTGTTCTGGCTGCTCGCAACCCAGCGCGAGCCGTTGCTGTACACGGTGTATCCGAGCCACGCGCCCAAAACCACCATCATAATCAGCAGGATTGCGCACACCTGCCGAATGGCGGCGCGGATTTTTTTCATACGAACCTCCCTCAGAGATTCCCGGTATGCTTCATCAGGCGATAGTCGATGGAGTCGATCAGGGCGATGAAGGATGCCTCGATGATGTTTGCCGAAACGCCGACCGTGTGCCATACTAGGTCGCCGTCCGTAGACTCGATCTGCACGCGCACGCTGGACGCGGTGCCCTGCGTGTTCACGACGCGCACCTTAAAGTCCTTCAGCCACATGCCCGTGAGGCAGGGGTAAAACTTCGTGAGCGCCTTGCGCAGCGCGAGGTCGAGCGCGTTGATGGGGCCGTTGCCCTCGTCCGCATTGATCTCCATCACGCCGCCGACGGATATTTTGACATATGCCTGCACGTCGGAGCCGCTTTCGGGCTTTCTGGAGATGACGTTGAAATCTTCCACGGTGAAAAACTTTTTGCGCCTGTCGAGCGCATCCAGAACGCGCAGCGTAAACGACTCCTCCGCGTCCTCAAACGAATAGCCCGTGGACTCCAGATCCTTTAACATCTGCATGATGGCGGCGACATCCTCGCTGTTTCGTTCGAGGTCGGGCGCGATGGATGCGATCTTGGTCATGATCGTGCCGCGCCCGCTCATCTCCCCGAGCAAAAACCGCCTGTGCCCGCCGACCAAGGCGGGATCGACGTGCTCGAACGCGCGGTGATCCTTCAATACGCCGTCCACGTGCATGCCGCCCTTGTGCGCGAACGCGGACGCGCCGACGTAGGGGCTGCGCTCGTCCAGGAAGAGGTTCGCGATCTCGCTGACGAAGCGCGCCGTGCCCGTAAGCAGCGCCAAATTGTCCTGCGGCAGGCACTCTATGCCCATTTTGAGCGTAAGATTGGGAATCACCTGGCACAGATTCGCGTTGCCGCATCG
>CAYFRC010000003.1:3444-18007 GCA_964345325.1 uncultured Oscillospiraceae bacterium | reverse complement strand
TTGATCGTGCCCTGCACCTGCGTCGCGCCCGCGCGCACCGCAGCGAGCGTCGCGGCGGTCGCGAGTCCCGCGTCGTTGTGGCAGTGGATCGAAACGGGCGTGCGGAGCGCGGAAACCGTATCGCGGACGATTCTCTCCACGTCCTCGGGCAGCGTGCCGCCGTTCGTGTCGCACAAAACGATGAGGTCCGCGCCGGCATCCTCCGCCGCGCGGACGGCGGACAGGGCGTATTCCCGATCTTCCATATATCCGTCGAAGAAATGCTCCGCGTCGTAAAACACGGTCAGCCCCCGCGCCTTGAGATATTCTACCGACTCCGCGATCATCCGCAGGTTTTCCTCCGGCGTCGTGCGCAGCACGTGCCGCACCTGAAACAGCGAACCCTTTCCGAAAATCGAAACGGTGTCCGCGCCGCAGGAGGCGAGCGCCATGAGCGATGCATCGTCCTTCGCGGGCGTTCCCGCGCGGCAGGTGGAGCCGAATGCGACGATTTTTGCATGCTTGAGCTTCATGCCACCCGAGACGAACCGAAACAGCTCCGCATCCTTGGGATTGGACGCGGGGTTGCCCGCTTCGATATAGTGCACGCCCAAGTCGTCCAGCGCGCGGATGATCTTGCGCTTGTCCTCCAGCGAAAAGACCACGCCTTCCCCCTGCGCGCCGTCGCGAAGCGTCGTATCGAGTATCGTTACCATCCGCTACCTCCCGAAATTTTGCTGCATATCATTGTATCAGTTCCCGCGCGGCTTGTCAATCCGTCCGAGAGCGCGCTTCGCAGCCAAACTGCCACCTGCGCGATTGACAAAACCTCCCGCGCAGTGTAAAATGCCCATGGGATTGTCAAACGCTGCGTAAGCGATGAATGAAAGGACATGTCTGTATGAAGCCATTTTCCGTCGGCGTAATGATCAGCAATTTCAACCTGCCGTTTGACGAGGCAATCGACACCGCCGCCGCGATCGGCCTTGACGGCATTCAGCTTGCCGGAACGCGCGAAGGGCAGCCCTTCTATCCCGAAACGTTCGGCAGCGCGGAGCGTAGGGAACTGATGAAGAAGCTCGCCGACAGGAACCTCCAGCTCAGCGCCGTATGCGGCGAGCAGATGCACGGATTCCTGAATCCGGCGCGCAACCCGCAATTGATCGAAAACTCAAAGCGCATACTCGATATGGCAAAAGAGCTGGGCACGGATATCGTCACCACGCATATCGGCGTCGTGCCGGACGACGCGGAGTGCGAAAGCTACCGCGTATTGCAGGATGCCTGCGGACAGCTGGCGGCATATGCCGATTCCATCGGATCGCATTTCGCCATTGAGACCGGCCCCGAGAAAAGCACAGTGCTGCGCCGATTTCTCGATTCGCTGCATTCGAAGGGCGTGGCGGTCAACCTGGACCCGGGCAACCTTGTAATGTGCGCCGGCGACAACGCGGTCGAAGCCGTGCACAATCTCGGGGAATACATCGTGCACACCCATGCGAAGGACGGCTACCAGCTCAAGCAGGAAGATTTGCACCTTCTGTATGCCACCGCGCAGGCGGAGCAGTATCACGATGTGTACATCCGCGAGATGCGGCTGGGCGAGGGAAACGTGCACTTTCCGGAGTACCTGCAAGCGCTGGCCGATGTAGGGTTCCGGGGATTTTTGACGATCGAGCGCGAATGCGGGAACTCCCCCGCATTGGATATCGCATACGGCGCGGGATATCTACGGGCGCTCATAGGATAAAGCCCATCCTTTGCAAAACCGCATATGCAGGCGTTTGAAAGTACGCACTACAGAAGTGCCGAAAGCTCCCTTGGCAGCGGCGCGTCAAACGCCATGTCCGCACCCGTCAACGGATGCGTAAGCTCCATGTGGCAGGAATGCAGCGCGAACCGCCCGGGCAGGCGTTCATCTTCCTCGCCGTACAGAAAATCGCCGAGTACGGGGCAGCCCATCGCGCGCATGTGTACGCGAATCTGGTGCGTGCGCCCCGTTTCGAGCGTGAGGCGCACCAGGGAAAGCCCGTTTTCCTCCCGCTCCACGCGGTAGTGCGTCACGGCGCGCCTTCCGCTTTCGTCGACGACGCGCCGAATGGTCGCGCCCGCGCCCTTTGCGATCGGAAGATCGATCGTCCCATCCCGCGCGGGCAGCTGCCCGCAGACGATCGCGCGGTATTGCCGCACAAAGCCGCCCGTATGGAGCAGCGCGGAAAGCAGCGCCTGCGCGTGCGCGTGCTTTGCGACCGCCATCAGCCCGCTCGTGCCCTTGTCGAGTCGGTTCACGGGGCGAAAGACGTAGCCGGGCGTATCCCGAAAATAATAGGACAGCCTGTTTTCGAGCGTGTTGTCCGCCTGCCGAAACGAACTCTGGCAGGCGAGCGGCGCGCTCTTGTTGACGATGAGGAGGTCTTCGTCCTCGTACACGATGTCTATCGGCCCATCGTCGTGCCGTATCTCTTTCTCCGCGCCGCCCTCCGGGAGGCGCAGCGTCACGACCTGCCCCGCGCGGACGACGGTGTTCGCGTGTACGGGGATGCCGTCGAGCAGCATGCCGTCCGTGCTCTTGAGCTGTGCGAGCTGCTTTTGCGACACCTGCATATCCCCGCGAATGATGCGCTTGATCATGCGCCCGTCGGAGGATATGGGCACGGTATAGGTGAGAATCTTCATTCCCGAATCCCCTCTTTGACCGATTCGGGCAGCACGCGCAGCAGCAGCAGCCCAAGCCCCGTCGCCGCCGCAAATTCCCCCGGCGCGACGGAGAGCATCGCCATGGGGTACGTAAATCCCTCGACGATTTGGCACAGCACCGCGCCAACGATCAGCGTGTTGAACACGGTCGGCATGAGGGACGCTAAAAAAGGCTTCCTGCGCAGCAGCCGCGTCGCCACCGCCGCGAGGAGCGTCGCGAGCGTTCCGAAAATGATGTCAAGCACGGTGTCGCCGCCCACGATGTTCGCGACGAGGCAGCCCGCCGTGAGCCCCCACACCGCGGTCGGCGTGAGGACGGGCAGGATCGTCAGCATTTCCGATATGCGCAGCTGAAACATGCCGCCGTAGCCGAAGCTGATGGGCTGGGCGATCAGCGTCAGTGCGGCGTAGAGCGCGGCGATCATGCCCGCACGGGCGATCCGTTTTCCGTTTTGCATACATACCTCCATGAACAAAGGCGCGCCTCGGCACGCCTTGTTTTCCTTGGTTTTGTTTATAGACAGGAGGGCCTCGAACTGTCTGTTATTCCGTTTTTCGGTCGACTATCCCTTCAGCATGCCGCAGAGCGCGTCCTTCGCGCCCGCTTGTTTGGAGAGCGCGTCCGCCTCCAGCGCGCTGAATGCGCGCATGCCCGAAAAATCCCATTTGAGATATTCGCAGATGAGGGCAAACTGCCGCCCGATGAGCGTATACTGCTCCTCGTCGACGGGGTCCGCGCCGATCGCGACCACATAGGTCTTTTTGCGCTTGCGGGTCATGGCGTCGCCCTTGGCGTACATGCGGTCGATCGCGAGCTTGAGCTGCGCGCTCATGCCCCACCAGTATACGGGCGTTGCGAACACGAGCAAATCCGCCTCGGCGATGCGCTCTGCGAGCGCGCATCCATCGTCCTGTTGGATGCAGATGCCGCCGTTTTCCCGACAGGCGTCGCAGTTCAGGCAGCCGCCGATGCGCATGGATGCGGTCTCCGCGATCTGCACGTCGTATTCACCGCGGAGCGCCTCCGAAAGGATGCCGCAGGCATATGCCGTGTTGCCGTTTTTGCGCGGCGAACCGTTTAGAATGAGCGCCTTCATGCGATATACCCCCTTTTACGCTTCTTTGTAGCCGATGCCGCGCAAAAAGCGCAAAATGCCCTCGCGCCCGCTTTCGTCCTTCTTGTAGACGCCCGCGTCCTTCAGCACCTGCTCGCACGTTTCGCCGAGCGCGGCGTAGATCGCACTGCGCGCCGCATCGCCCGAAAGATGTGTTCCGACGCGGGTCGCGATGCGCCGCACCCACGCATAGTGCTTCGCGACCGGGTCGTCCGCATCCGGTGTTTTTTCGATGTCGCGCTCCCCCGTCAGGTATTTCTCCGCGACGGAAAGCTCGCTCAGCAGCCGCCCGGGCAGGATGAACAGCCCCATGACCTCGATCAGCCCGATGTTTTCCTTCTTGATGTGGTGCAGCTGCGCGTGCGGGTGGAAGATGCCCAGCGGATGCTCCTTCGACCTTCTGTTGTTGCGAAGAACCAGCTGTAAAAGCCACGTATCGCCGTTTCTGCGCAGGATGGGCGTGATGGTGTTGTGCGGCGTGCCGTCCGTCTCCGAGAGGATGTCGAGCGCGGGGTCGGAATGCGCCCGCCACGCTTCGAGCATTTCGTCCGCTGCGCGGATGAGCGCTTCGGGTTCCTTGCCCGCGAGCAGGATGCAGCTCATGGGCCAATCGACGACGCTCGCGGAAACTGCCGCGTCCTTATACGAAAGCGGAATCCACGCCTTCGCCGCGTCGATGGGGAAGGTGTACCTTCCGCCCTGGAAGTGGTCGTGGTTTAATATCGAGCCGCCGACGATCGGAAGGTCGGCGTTCGAGCCGATGAAATAGTGCGGAAATTTTTCCACGAACGCGAACAGGCGCACAAACGTCTCGTGCGAAATGCGCATGTTCCTGTGCTCGTCCGAGAGCGCGATGCAGTGCTCGTTGTAATACACATAGGGAGAGTATTGCAAATGCCACGTTTCGCCCGCCAGCTCCATCGGCACCATGCGGTGATTCTGCCGCGCGGGGAAATCGAGCCTGCCCGCATAGCCCACGTTTTCGGGGCAGAGCTGGCAGGCGGGATATGCCGGCGCCGCGGCGGAGCGCTCGGCGAGCTTTGCGATATCCTTCGGGTCCTTTTCGGGCTTGGAGAGGTTGATGGTGATCTCCAGTTCGCCCGCGCCCGTGTGCTGCAAGAAGCGCACGTTTTTCGCCACGTCGTCCACGCGGATATAGTCGCACGCACAGCACATTTCGTAGAACCAGTCCGTCGCCGCCTTTGCGCCGTCCGTTTTATACAGGCAGTCGAATTTGCGGCGCACGGCTTCGGGCGGCGGCGTGACGATGCCCGCAAGCCGCCGCGTAAAGAGCGTCTTTTCCTCCTCCGAATCCTCGACGATGCCCTTATATACCGCGATGTCCGCGAGCGCGTTCAGCATTTCCGTCATGGTCTCGGGGATCGGGGCTTCGCCCTTCTCAAATTCCTCGGGAGCGTCCATGCGCATCGCGTCCATGAGCAGGTTGCAAAAATACAGCCGATCCTCTCGCTCGATCAGTTCTCTTTGGACGGCGAAATCGAGCATCTCGTCGATCCACGCGGTGGCATTTTTCTGCATTTGCATTTCCTCCCGTCGTACAGTATCAAAACTTGTGCAGCTTCTTTGCGCCGAACGATTTGTTCTTGAGGATGTTCGACGCATAGACAAAGTGGCTGTCGTTGCGCTCCGCCCGCGCCTGATAGGCGTAGCGGATCATTCGGTCGATGAGACTGCCGAACTTCAGCCCGCCGTACTCGAATAGATAAAACGCGAGCGAGCCCGGAATCGTATTGATTTCGCCGATATAGATTTTGTCCTCTTTCTCGTCCAATATGAAGTCCACGCGGGCGACGCCCTTGCTGTCGAGCGCGCGGAAGGCTTCCATCGCCATGTTTTGGATGATGCGCGTCTTCTCCTCGGAAATCGGCGCGGGAATCTGCCTCGCCAGCGACTGCATCCCCTGCGACCGCTTCCCGCCGCGTTCATACTTATCGGGAAAAGAAAGGAATTCGTCCCAGCTCACGGGCATCTCGAGCGGCGACGCCTCGCACTCCGCGCCGTAGCCCAGTACGCCGCAATTTACCTCTTTCGGCTTTTCCACGCCCTTTTCGACTAGGATGCGCCTGTCAAACGCAGCCGCGACGTCGATCGCATCCTCGAGCGACTTCCTGTCCTTCGCGCGGCTTATGCCGATGGAGGAGCCCAGATTCGCGGGCTTTACGAAAACGGGGTAGGGAAACGCGGCTTCGACCCTGTCGAGGCATGCACTTCTGTTCGTCTTCCATTCGGCGCGGGTGAACCACACGTCCGGAAGCACCGGCAGGCCGCAGCTGCGGTACACCTGCTTCATCACGATCTTGTCCATGCCGACGGCGGAACCGAGTACGCCCGAGGAGGTGTACGGAACAGAGTACATTTCGAGCAGCCCCTGCAGCGTCCCGTCCTCGCCGTTCATGCCGTGCATGACCAAAAACGCGACGTCCGCCGTCTCGAGAATCGTGCGCCCCTTGGAGAAGAGCTTCGCGCGCTCCTCGGGATATTCCATCAAAAGCAGTTTCCCGCCCTCGCCAAAGGGCAGAACGCGCTTTACCTGCTTCGCGTCGAATTTCGTGTAGAACTCGATATTTCGCAGCGCGTCCCCGATGTACCACGCGCCTTCTCCGTCGATAAACACGGGGAAGGCATTGTACGTTTCCGTATTTGCGGCGCTCAGCGCCTGAATGCCGGATATAATTGAAACATCGTGCTCGCAGGTTTTCCCGCCGAACACAAAAGCTACGTTGGTCTTCATGGTACGTCCTCCCGCGTCATTCGCTGTAGTTGTCCGCCAGATCGTTTTCAAACAGGACAACGTCCGTCGTGCGCCCGATGGCGGCTAAGAGCTTTTGCGCCTCGTCCAAATTCGGGACGATGTGCAGCGCCTCTTTGTCAAAACCCGTTTCGAGCGCGCCCTCGGCGATCGGCTGCACATGCCTCTTGCCGACCAGGATCGCCACGTCGCATTTGCCCGTGAGCGCCCTTCCGAACGCGCGGTTGAGCTCGTCCTCCTGTTCGCCCTGCTCTACCATGCCGGGCGTCACGATGATGCGCCTGCCAGAAAAGCCCGCGAGCACCTCCAGCGCGTTCTGCGCGCCTATGGGGTTGCTGTTGAACGCATCGTCGATGATCGTCATGCCGCCGGGCGTCGCGATGAGCTGCAGCCTGTGCTCCACCGGCTGCGCCTTTTTCAGCCCGCGCGCGATCTCCTCGAGCGTGAGCCCGAACCTGTACGCGACGCACGCCGCCAGCACGGCATTTTGCACATTGTGCCTGCCCAGAAGCTTCATTTCGCAGGCGATGCTCTCCCCGTCCGCGCGGCACAGCGTAAAGCGGCTCCCGAACGGGCCGGAGACGATGTCCTTTGCGAACATCTCGCCCTCCGTGAGCCCTGCACGGTGCTTTTCAATGACGGTCCTGTCGTAGAGCGCATCGCACCATGCGTTGTCCGCGAGGAAAAACGCCGCGCCGTTTCGCGGAAGCCCCTCGACGAGCTCGTATTTCGCCTTCGCGACGTTTTCGACGCTGCCGAACCGCTCCAAATGCTGCTCGCCCACGGACGTCAATACGCCGTATTGCGGGTGCACGAGGTCCACGAGCTCGCGGATGTCGCCGAAGTTGCGCGTGCCCATCTCCGCCAGAAAGATCTCGTGCTGCGGCTCCAAATTTTCGCGAATCAGCCGCGTGACGGACATGGGGACGTTTTGGCTGCCGGGCGTCATCAGCACGTTGTACCTTTCGGTGAGCATGTCGTTCAAGAGGTACTTCACGCTCGTCTTGCCGAAGCTGCCCGTGATGCCGATGCGGATGAGGTCTTCCCTGCCTGCGAGGATCGCCTTCGCCTCCCCGATCAGGGTGTTGTAGATGTGCTTTTCCACGGGCAAAATGGCGTAGCCCGCGAGGATGACGAGATAGGGGATCGCCACGAACAGCACGAACGGCGCGACGCCCGCAAGCGAAAGCAGCACGGAAAAAACCGCGCAGATCGCAATCAGCATCCCGAGCAGCCGCCGCATGCGCGCGGTATAGACGATCGGCTTTTTGATCGGCTCCGAATAAAACGACCGCGTGGTAAACAGCCCCGCGAAGAAATACCCGATCACCACCACGATGCCGCAAACCAGCTCCGCCGCCCAGCTGTCGCCCATACTGATTGCCGTGAGCAGCAGCCGCAGAAGATAGTACACGATCGCGACGCCCGCGCCGACCGTGAGCGTCTTTGCAAGGTATTTTTCCCTGTGCTTTGCAAGCCACGCGCCATAGCCCTGCTGCTGGTAATGCTCCTGCTGAAACAGGTGCAGGAAATACTTGCAGGACATGGCGGTGATGAGCGCGGACAAAAGCGCTTCTATCGTTTTTACCCAAATCAAACCCAACAACCCCTTTTATTGTGCGAAATACTCACGCGCGATGGGGAGAAATTTCGCATAGCAATCCAGATACGCAAAATGGCCCGCGTTGGGAAACGGGATGAGCGCGGCGTCCGGTATCTCCCGCTCCATCTTCTTTCCCATCCACAGCGGCGTGGCGGTATCGTCTTCGCCCCATACGAGGAGCGTCGGCGATTGGATCTGCGGCAGCGTCCACGAAAGGTCCTGCGCGAGGATGCGGTTAAACGTCTTTCGCATGGACGGCGTGAGCGCCTTATAGTCCGCGCTGCCGAATTTTTGCACCAGCGCCTCGCGCATCCTGCCCGAAAGCGCTTCGCCGAAGAACTTGGGCGATGCGAGGCGCGAAAGCAGGCGGTATGCGGTGCGCCGCACGTCCTGCTTTTTCGTCTTCACGGGCGGGATGCCCGCGCAGCCCGTGAGAAGCAGTTTCCCCGCGTAGTCGGGCCACGTCGCCGCCAAGTACAGCGCCACGCGGCCGCCGAAGGAGTGCGCCAGAATATCGCAGCCCCTGATATCCAGCGCGTCGCAAAAGCCCCTGATCATCTCGGCGTATTCCGTAACCGACCACGGCTCCGGCGGCTCGGGCGATTTCCCCTGCCCCGGAAAGTCCGGCGCGATCACGCGGTGATTTGCCGATAAATCGCGCAAAAGCGGCAAAAAGCTCTCGCTGCTTCCGCCCCAGCCGTGCAGCAGCAGGATGGGCTTCCCCTCGCCCACATCTTCGTAATAAACGGTATTTCCGCAAATGTCTGTCGTCATATATCCTCCGGCTCCTCCACCACCAAAAACGGATCGTTTTCGGGGTGCGGCTCGGGCAGTTTTTCGAGCGCCATCACGAGCGCGTCCTCGCCCGTATCGGAATAGTACCGCTTTCGCACGCCCACATCGATAAAGCCGAGCTTGCGGTACAGGTTTTGCGCGGCGATGTTGGTCTTGCGGCATTCGAGCGTCATCCACGTCATGCCGCTGTCGGACGCGAGCTGCACCAGCGCGCGCGTCACCGTTTCGCCGTAGCCCATGCCGCGCTTTTCGGGCGCGACGGCGATGTTTGTCACGTGCGCCTCGTCGAGCACGAGCCACATGCCCGCGTAGGCGACGATCTGCCCGTCTTCTTTAAGGAGCAGGTATCGCGCCGCGGGGTTGCGCGCTTCGCTTTGGATGGACGCGAGCGACCACGGAATCGAAAACGACCGTGTTTCGATCTCGTGCACGCGCTCTATATCGCCCTCGCGCATGATGTCTGTCGTTATCTCCGCCATATTACGCGCCGCCCTTCGCCGCGCGTTCGCGCTCCGCCTGCGGCGCCCTGAGATAGAGCGGGCGAAGCTCGATGCCCTCTGTCGGTTCCGACAAAAGCGCCAACGCGCACACGCTTGCGGGGTCGATATCCCTTGCGGATGCGGGCGCCGCGATCGCGTTTGCGCCCGCGGCGGAGAGGATTTCCTCCGCGCGAAAAGTCATCGCGTCCCCCGTAAAGAGCATCTTTTCGCCCTGCGGCAGTTGCTTTATAAATTCACCGAGCGGCAGCGCGGCGTCCGGAAGGATGCGGCGGGGTCTCTCCCCGTCCGCAAAGCAAAATGCCGCGCAATATACCTGCCCGCGCCGCGCGTCGAGCACCGGGCAGATCGCGCCGTCAAAGCCCTTGTGCGCGTAGACGAGTGCCTCCAGCGCGTTTACTTCGCACACCTTGCATCCCAACGCCTGCGCCATGCCCTTCGCGGCGCATATGCCTATGCGCACGCCCGTGAAGGAGCCCGGTCCCGAGACGCACGCGATCAAATCGATCTCTTTGGGGGAAATCCCCGCGTATTGCAGAACATCGTCCACCATCGGCATGAGCGTTTCGGAGTGGGTGACGCCCGCCATGCGGCGGACGGAGCAGACGATGATGCCACCTTGCATCAGGGCAACGCCTGCGCTCGGCCCCGAGGTATCCAGCGACAGGATGTTCATTCCGTGTCCTCCCATGCGGAAAGCGCCGTCGCAATCGCGCGCGCTCTTTCTTCCATGCCGCAGGTGCGGATTTCGATGGTCCGCGCCGCGTCGTCTTCACCGCGCTTTAGATGAATCTCCACATAGGGCGGAGCCACGGTATCCTCTATGGGCCATTCGACGAGCGCGATGCCGTCCGTTCCGATATATTCATCCAGCCCCGCTGCGTACAGTTCGTCCGCGTCCGCGAGGCGGTACAGGTCGAAATGGTACACCTTTTCCGTCCCCTCGTAGGGCTGCATGAGCGTGAAGGTCGGGCTCGCCATCGCGCCCCGAACGCCCTTTGAGCGCGCAATGCCCCGCGCAAGAACGGATTTCCCCGCGCCCAAGTCGCCCATTAAGAGCACCGTATCGCCCTTTTTCAGGCAATTGCCGAGCGCGAAGCCGAAAGATGCCGTCTCCTCCTCGGAGTGTGTACAATACTTCATGCGGTCTCCAGCAGCTTTTTCAGCGGCTTATACACCAACAGCGCCACCGCGGCGATGATGATGCCCTTTATGAAATTGAACGGCATGACGACGAGCAGAATCATCTTGCCGAGGCTGTCCACCTGCGGAACGAGTTTCGCCATCATCCCGACGATCGCTTCCTCCGGAAAGTTCATCACCTTGCCGTAGAACGGGATCATAATCCAGTAGTTCGCCGCTGCGCCCACAAGCATAATCGCCACGATTCCAAGCGCCATGCCGAGCGCCGCGCCCTTCATGTCCCTGCGGCGCATATATACCGCAGTCGCCGTCAGACACAGCGACCCCGTCATCAGAAAATCGGCGAGCTCTCCCACGCCCATCGAGGTGGAGTGCAAAAGCCCCGTCAAATCCTTGATGAGGAGGATGAGAAGCGATGCCAAAGGCCCCATCGTCATGCCGCCCACCAGCGCGGGCAGCGCGGAGAGGTCGATTTTGTAGATCGGCGGGAACACGGGGATCTCCGGAAAAATATACAGCACTGCGGAAAGCGCGCCCAGAATCCCGATGCGCACGAGCCTTTTGCTATTGAAATACCCTTCGACTTTTATACCGAATGCACCCCTTTATGCAAAACTTCCCTTAATTTTAGTATCATACGGAAAAAGCGCCCTTCTGTCAAGCGCACGCGCGTAAAAACGCCCAAAACGGGGCACTTTTGTCGCAAAAAACGCATTTGACGAACCTTTCCGCGCGTGGTATGATAAGATTGAGGTGGTTTGCGCCATGAAGAAACCGAAGACCTATGTCCCCCGATACGCGAAAAACGCGCTCATCGCGCTGTTTCTCGCCGCCGCGCTGTTTTTGTATCTGCACATCGGCGCGCACATTTCCGTGCGCATCGCGGATGTTACGTACCACAGCGCATCCGAAATGCAGGACACATTTGACCAAATCCGCGAGGCGATACGCCAGGGCGATATCGATACCTCCTACACGCAATATGTTTCGGAGGACGCATCGGAATACGTGTTCGCCGTCTATACGGCGGTCGCCGCCAACTACGGGCTGATTCCCGCCGAATGGACGCTCTTGGGCGTGCAGTACGATTCGGACGACATCGCGCTGCTCACGGGCGACCCGAAGGACATCGCACCCTTTTCGAGCGACAGCATTTCCTGCATCCTGCTCACGACGAGGGAAGGCGCACAAAGGGGGCGCCTCGCGTGGGCGGACTACTACGTTTGGGGACGCGCCTTCAGCGCCGCCGCGGAGGGATGACTATGCGCTGCGTCATCCTCGCGGAAAAGCCCTCCGTCGCGCGGGACATCGCGCGCGTACTGGGTATAAAAGAAAAGGGCGACGGCTACTTCTTCGGCAAGGATACCGCCGTTACGTGGGCGCTCGGCCACCTCGTCGCGCTGTGCGATCCGGACGAGATCGACCCGATATACAAAAGATGGAGCATGGAGCACCTGCCGATTTTGCCCGAGGCCATGCCCAAAAAGGTGCTGCCCAAGACGCGCGGGCAGTTTTCCGTGGTGAAAAAGCTCATCACGGACAAGGAAGTCGAGAAAATCATCTGCGCGACGGACAGCGGGCGCGAGGGCGAACTCATCTTCCGCTATATCTACGACATGGCGAAGTGTATAAAGCCCGTCGAGCGGCTGTGGATCTCCTCCATGACGGATGCCGCGATCCAAGAGGGCTTTCGCGCGCTCAAGCCCGCATCCGAGTACGACGCGCTGTACGCCTCCGCAAAGCTGCGCAGCGAGGCGGACTGGCTCGTCGGCATGAACGCGAGCCGCGCCTTCACCGTGAAATACGACGCGCTGTTGCCCATCGGGCGCGTGCAGACGCCGACGCTGGCGCTGATCGTCGCGCGGGACAGGGAGATCGCGGAATTCGTGCCGCAGGAGTATTTCGAGATTCGCGCGAATTTCGGGGACTACACGGGCATATGGCTCAACGAAGAGGCAAAAAACACCCGCTGCGAGAGCCGCGAAAAGGCGGACGCGATCAAAAGCGCCGTCGTCCGCAAGGAGGCGACGGTCATCAAGGCGGAAAGGACGCCCAAGAAGCTGCCATCGCCGTTTTTGTACGACCTCACATCCTTGCAGCGCGACGCGAACGGCCGCTTCGGCTTCTCCGCCTCCAAGACGCTGAAAATCGCGCAATCGCTCTACGAGACGCACAAGCTCACGACCTACCCGCGCACCGACAGCCGATACCTCCCGCGCGACATGATTCCCAAGGTCAAAACCTTGCTTGCAACGCTGCCCGAGCCGTATGCAGCGCTCGCGCAGCCCGTAAAAGAAAACCCCTCCGTGTCCTCCCGCATATACAACGACGAAAAGGTGACCGACCACCACGCCATCGTGCCGACGGGAAAGTACGACGCGCTGGGGCGCCTGAATGAGGATGAGAGGCGCGTATACGACATGATCGCAAAAAGGCTCTTGTCCGTGCACTATCCCGACTACGAATACCTCTCCGCCGAAATCCTTACGCGCGCGGAGGGCCATGTGTTCAAGAGCACGGGGCAGACCGTGCTCAATCTCGGCTGGAAGGCGCTGTATCGGGACGAGGAGAAGGAGCAGAAGGAAGAGGAGCAGCCGCTCCCCGACATCCGGGTGGGCGAAGTGCGCACGGTGCGCAGCGCGTCCGTCAAGGCGTGCAAAACCAAGCCGCCCGCCGCGATGAACGACAGCTCGATTCTGGCGCTGATGGAGCGCGCCGGACGCGCGATCGAGGACGAGGCGCTGCGGGAGAGCATGAAGGATTCGGGGCTCGGCACGCCCGCGACGCGCGCGGCGACCATCGAGCGGCTGATAGAAGTCGGCTACATCGTCCGCAAGGGAAAGACGCTCCTTTCCACCGAAAAGGGCAGGCAGCTCATCGCCGCCGTGCCGGAGGAAATCCGCTCCGCCGAGACCACGGGCAAGTGGGAGCGCGCGCTCGCAATCGTGAGTCGCGAGGCGGACGCCGCGCGCAGAAAGGAACGCGAAGCGCGCTTTACGGACAGCATCCGCCGCTTCTCCGCCTATCTCGTGGAGTCGGCGAAAAACGCGCCTTCGGACATCCAATTCGAGAAGGAGCAGCGGCGCGGTAAGGGCAAGAAGCAGTACGGCGTCGGAAAATGCCCCCTGTGCGGAAAGGGAACCGTCCTTGGAAACACCAAGGCGTATTATTGCTCGCTCTGGAAGGAAGACGGCTGCAAGTTCAAAATCTGGCGCGACAGCCTGAAATCGCGCGGCATCGAGTCGCTCGACGATGCGGCGATGAAAAAGCTCTTGAAGGGGGAGGGCATCCCCTTGGGGAACGCAAGTGCCTTCCTGAAAAAGGACGGAACGCTCGAAACCCGATAATCCCTTTTCCGCATCTTTGCGCGCATTTTGACGAAAACTGGACACGGTACCCCGCAGTCTATCCCCTCGCGGAATCGGGAATCACTTGTCCCAAATCGCGAGAATTTGATGAAATCCGACCTAAGTTCTTTGAGTCTGCACCTTTCTCTTGCCATCCCCGCGTTAAAAAAGGTATACTATAGTTGGGTTTATATCATCGAAGGAGGGTTTCTCTATGAAGCTTGGCGTCAATTCCGTATTGTACAAGCCCTTTTCCGTGACCGAAGCCATGCGCTGCATCAAGATGGCGGGCTACGACGGCGTAGAAATCTCCGCAATCAAGGGCATGTGCGAGCACCTGAATCTGGACAACGCGAAGGAGAGCATCGCCGAAATCAAGGCGGCGCAGGAGGAGACAGGCTTGGCGCTTCTGTCCATGGAACTCGCCTCGCAGGACCCCGAGCGCCTGCACAAGGCATGCGCCGCGGCGAAAGAACTCGGAATCCCGATCGTGAACGTCGGCCCCACCGGAAAGAGCGATGTGGAAGGCGATTTGGATGCCTGCATCGAGCTGCTCAAGGCATCCGCCGCGATCGCCGCCGAGTAGGAAGGGCCGGGGACTCCATCTCGGACGGTGA
>CAYFRC010000003.1:2684-3434 GCA_964345325.1 uncultured Oscillospiraceae bacterium | reverse complement strand
TGCAAGGCGCACGTCGGCGCCGCGATGTATTCCACGCCCACCACGCTCGAAGCGATGGCGCGCATCTCTCCCGATGCGGCGTTCGGCGTGGACATGGACCCCAGCCACATCTACCGCGCGGGCGAAAAGCCGGAGGACGCGCTTCCCCAGGTCATCTCCCGCGTAAAGCACATCCACATCCGCGACTGCAAGGGCCCCGGGCCCTCGCCGGGACTTCCCGCGCTGCAGGCCTGCGGCAGGGGCGACATCAACCTGATGGGCTATTTCAAGGTGCTCGCGGATGCGGGCTATGAAGGCCCCGTGTGCCTCGAAGTCATCGGCCCCGACCAGAGCAAGGAACAGTGCCAGACCATCGCCGCAGAGAGCTACGGCTATATGAACGCCTGCCTCAAGGCGCTGGGCGCAAGATAACCGGAAACCAAATATAGGAGGATATTCCCCCATGAGCAAGAAACTTCCGAACCTTTTGTTCTTCGGCATCGACAGCCTCCGCCGCGACCACATGAGCCACTACGGCTACGGCAGGCTGACGACGCCCCACATCACGAAATACGCCGAGAGCGGCGTGACGTTTGAAGAGTGCTTCAGCCCCCACATTCCCACCACGCCCGGATATTCCAACATGATGACCGGGCGCGACTGCTTCGGCACCGATGTCGTCGCGCTGCGCCACGAAGGCCAGATCGCCGACGGCGTGCCCGTGCTCGCGGAAGTACTGCGCGATAACGGCTACAACACCACCTGCGTCGG
>CAYFRC010000003.1:0-2674 GCA_964345325.1 uncultured Oscillospiraceae bacterium | reverse complement strand
AATGCGGGCGGGCGCGGCTACGACAAGTACCTCGAGTTTTCCAACTGGGGCAGCAACACGAGCGACGGCCGCTCCCACAAGGCGGAGAACCTGAACGACGTGGCGATCCCCGAACTGGAGCGTCTGGCGGCGGACGGAAAGCCGTTCATGCTCTTTTTGCGCCACATGGACCCCCACTCCCCGTACCTCCCGCCGGCGCCGTTTGACAACATCTTCTTCCAGGGCGATGCCTTCGATCCCGAAGACAAGCGCATGCAGAAGGTGTACGACTTTAAGCCCTTCGGCGACTACATCGGCTCTTGGGTGCCCAAGGGATGCACGAATCCCGACTATGTGATCGCCCAGTACGACGGCGCGGTCGCCTACATGGATGCATGCATTCAGCAGCTTCTCGAAAAGCTGTGCGATCTGGGGATCGAGGAAGAGACGCTCGTGATCTTCACCTCCGACCACGGCGAGACGCTGTACGATCACGACTGCTATTTCGACCACCACGGCCTGTACGACTGCACGCTGGTCGTGCCGCTCATCCTGCGCTGGAAGGGGCATCTCCCCGAAGGGTTGGGCATCCCCGGCGCTTGCCAGTTAAAGGACATCATGCCGACGCTCCTTGAGATCATGGGCATCTGCTCCAAGGGAATCAAGTTCGACGGCAGGAGCCTGCTCCCGCTCATCAAGGGCGAAAAGCGCGAACCCGAACCCGAGATGTACATCACCGAGTGCACGTGGGAGCGCAAGCACGGCTGGCGCACGCCCGAATGGAAGCTCATCATGGCGCTGGAGCCGGATTTCCACTTCAAGCCCGCAGTGGAGCTGTACAACCTCATCAAGGACCCCGAGGAGAACCATAACGTCGCGGACGAGAACCCCGAGGTCGTCGAGGCGCTCAAGACGCGCATGAACGCCTTTATCGCAAAGCGCGAAAAGGAAGTCGGCAGGACGAACCCGATGTACACCAACCTCCATTGGCACGGCGTCAAGGGCAAGGGCCCGTTTGCCTCCTCGCAGGAGGCGTACGACACCATGTATATCGGCGGCATCGAACAGGCGGCGCAGCTGCAGCAGAAAAAATAAGAGGGAACGCGGGATTTCTTCCCGCAACGCCCTTCCGAAAGGAGACGCCATGCCCGAAGCATCCCGCCGGAGCGACCCTTTTATCGCGGACATCCGCGATTACGTCGCGCCGGGTGAGCCGGAAATCTCGGTACACAAGATGAAGCACGGCGCGGTCTCCCTGCACGGGCACGCCTTTTTCGAGATCGCCTTCATTCAAAAGGGCTTCTGCCTGCACGAGACGAACGGGCACACGATGCTGATCACCGCGGGCGACCTGCTTTTGATTCGCCCCGGTGAAAAGCACCGCTATATCTCCAACCACGATATCGCGCTGTACAACTGCCTGTTCACGCCCGAAGCGCTCGGCGGCGACCTGTGGCAAAGCCTCACCGCGCTGGATGAAATCGGGCTGTTTCGCCCCGCAGCGGCGGAGAAATTCCCGTTTCGGGCGCATTTGTCGCTCGCGCAGCAGAGCGCGATCCACGCGCGGCTGGAGGAAATGCTGCTTCTGATCAAGGAGAAGGCGCGGGGGTGGGAGCTATCCGTCTCCTGCCTTTTGGGGGCGCTGCTCGCGCAGACGCTTCGCATCTTCCGCGACCAGTATTCGGACGTCGTCGAGGGCCGCGCCTACGTCAGCTACGTCGCGCAGGCGCTGCGCTACATGGACGACCATTATGCCGAGGACATCACCGTTTCCTCGCTCGCGCGCTCCGTCGGCATCTCGGCGGACTACTTCACGCGGCAGTTCAAGCAGGTGATGGGCGTGACGCCGGTTGACTATCTCAGGCGCTTCCGCCTCACCCGCTCGATGGAGCTTTTGCGAAGCGACATCGCGATCTCCCAGGCCGCGTCCGCTGTCGGCTTCAAAAACCTCTGCCATTTCTCCAGGGAGTTCAAGAAACACCTCGGCCTCACCCCCTCGGAATATCGGAACCAACAGAAAAACAAGGCATAGGAGGAATCATTCATGGCACTGAAATGCGCTATCGTCGGTATGGGCGGCATCGGAAATGTCCATGCGCGCTGCTACAAGAACAACCCGCTCGCCGAACTCGTCGCGGTGTGCGACATCGTGAAGGAAAAGGCGGATAAGGCAGCCGCCGAATACGGCTGCAGGGCGTTCTATTGTCTGGACGACATGCTCCGCAACATGCCGGAGATCGACATCGTGTCCGTCACCACCTCCGGTTACGACAACGGCTCCATGCACTTTGAGCCCGCGATGCAGTGTCTGGATTACGGCAAGAACGTGCTGGTCGAAAAGCCCATCTGCGCCGACATCCGCGACGCGCGCGAGCTCGTGCGCTTCGCCGCCGAAAAGAAGGTCTACCTCGGCTGCGACCTCAACCACTACTTCACCGAGACCGCCGACCGCGCGAAGAAAATGCAGGAGGAAGGCAAAGTCGGCGAACTCGTCTACTGCATTCACAAGGTCGGCTTCAACGGAACGGAAGCCTCCTATCGCGGCAAGGGCTCGCCCCGCTGGCAGACCCCGTATTCCCATGTGAAGGCGTTCTGCGCGCATCCCTTCTCCGTCATGCGCCATTTCTGCGGCGACATCAGCCACGTGCAGGCGTTCTTTGAGAAGCCCGGCTTCCGCCGCTCCGCGGAGGACCCG
>CAYFRC010000002.1:21959-28922 GCA_964345325.1 uncultured Oscillospiraceae bacterium | reverse complement strand
CTTTGCCCATGATCTCATTAAGAGCCTCATCTGCTTCGTTTGCCTTCTGTGCCTGATCGTCTATGCCCGCAGAGGACGACACGTAGTCGTTATTGCCCGCGCCGATCAAAAGCGCGCGGCGGGCAATGCCGCTCTCGCCCGAAACATTGATATAGCAGGCGCACTTTGCACCGCTTGCGGCGACCGCCGTCACGATCGCGTAGCCTGTCTTATTTGCCCGCACCGCGCCGCGCTCGACCGTCGCTACGGAAGGATCGGAGGAATACCACGTAAGGCTTTTGTTTGCGGCGTTTTCGGGCAGGATCGAATACGAAATCTGCGCCGTCTCGCCGATGCGCATTTCCCGATAGCGCGCGTCAAACGCCACCTTCTTTGCGGAGATCGGCTTTGTGACGGTCACGGTAAATGTCGCCTTCCTGCCGTTTTTCGTCTTCGCGGTGACAGTCGTCTTCCCCGCCTTTGCGCCCGTCACGAGCCCCGCCTTGGAAACCCGCGCGACCGACGGATTGGAGGAAGACCACGCGACGGATTGGCTCGCGTCCTCGGGCAGCACGCGCGCCGAAAGCTGCAACGTGCTTTTGCCGACGATGGAGGCGATGCCGGAATTTGAAGCGATCGAAACGCTCTTGGCGGACGGGCGCACGACCTTCACGGCGCAGCGCGAGATGAGCCCGTTTGCCGTTTCCGCCGTGATGACCGCATCTCCGTAGCCCACCGCTTCGAGCCGCCCCGTGTCCTTCTCCACGCGCGCCACTTCTTCATTTGAGGAGGAAAAGGCTATCTTTCTGTCCGTGGCATATGCGGGCGAAATCGTATACGAGAAGGTCACGCTCTTTCCGCGTTCCAGCGAAAGGCTGTTCTTTTTCAGCGCGATTTTCTTGGGGTATATGGGTTTGATGGGGAGCGATTCATACGCCGAAGCCAGCGCGGAACTGTTTTGCGCAGCCATGGGCGCGGCGATTCCCTGCGAAGGATATGCCTTGGTATGCGCCTTCCATTTCTTTTCGTATACCGATTTGGATACGCGCTTTCCGGAGACAAAGTACTGCCCGCCCTGCGCGTGAAACGCCGATTTCAGCGAAAGCTTCCCGCCCGAAAGGGACAGCAGCGCATCGATTTTTGCGCCCTCCCCCGTAAGGGTGATGCGCCACGAATACCCCGCGCCGACTTTCCTCACCAAGGTCAGCGCCATGCGTTCCGCTGCAAACGTGGTTTTGGGCGCGGATATTTGCCGAACTTCCCCGCCATGCGCGGCATAGCAACGAAGCGCGCCGTCTTTCAGATACAAAAGCTCCGCCGTGCCGTCAAAATCGATGTCGCACACGGAAACTGCCGCCGCGCCCGACACATCGGCAGACGCAAACATCGCCCGCCCCGCGAGCGGGCACAGCAGCAATACAAGCGCAAAGGCAGCCGCCAGCAGTTTGTTTCTCACGCTTCCCCCTCCCCAAGGTCCGCAAAGGACGCGACGCAGCGCGCGATATCCTCTCCGAATCCCTTGGTTCTCTCATACATTGCACTTTGCAGGAACATGCAGCCGCAAAGCGCCTCCTCGAGCCGCCCCGCGAGCGTCTCGTCCATCGAATCGGTAAATATCTTACAGTTTGTGAGTTTTCCGCCGTTTGTATCCGCATACAGCGTTATGCCGCATTCCGTTGCCCTTCCCGAAACGTGTACCGAGCCCATCGGCGACCTGCCGAGGTTCCACGCATCGCTCCGGTAGCGCGAAATCGCTTCGTCCAGCCCGGGAAACCCCAACGACAGCACATCCGAAACCTCCGCCTGCCCGTATTCGGCGGCGAATGCGCGCATCATCTCCTCCCGCAGGGATTCTATGGTGACATTGCCCAATTCCGAAAGGTTCACCACGCGCGAGCGCACACTCTTTACGCCCTTTGCGCGGAGCTTGTCCTGCGATACGGAAAGATACCTCGCCATTTTGGAAAAATCCGCATTGACAAGGAGCGTTCCGTGGTGCAGGCAGCTCTCCTTCAAGAGCCGAAACGCGTTGCCGGAGAATTTGCAGCCGTTCGCCGTCACGTCGTTTCGCCCCGAGGGCTCCGCGGGAATCCCGAACGCCGCCACCGCCCGCGTCACGACCGAAAGCTGCCGCGCAACATCGTACATCGCGCTCGGCACGATGAAGGAGAAATTGAGGTTCCCCATGTCGTGATACACCGCGCCGCCGCCCGTAGAACGGCGCGCGAGGGTTCCGCCCTCCTCCCGCAGGAGCCCCACGCGGCACTCCGCGAAGGCGTTCTGCCCCGCGCCGATGACCACCGTGTGGGCGTTCTGCCAGAGAAAGAGCGTGGCGCAGTCCTTCGGCGCGCCCAAGAGCAGCGCTTCCTCCGCCGCGAGGTTGATGTGCGGGTCTGTACAGTCCGTGAGCAAAATCCGTGCCGTCATAGAAAACTCCTTATCAGTGCCATATAGGCGGGAATCGCAGCCAACGAGCAAGCCGTGGAAATCGCGATGCCGCCGGCTGCATATTCGGCATCCGCGCCGCACGCGGCGGCGACGATCGGCGTCTGCGCCATGACGGGCATGGACGCCTGTATC
Organism: uncultured Oscillospiraceae bacterium; assembly: GCA_964345325.1. GTDB lineage: Bacteria > Bacillota > Clostridia > Christensenellales > Aristaeellaceae > CAYFRC01. The sequence goes on along the minus strand of CAYFRC010000002.1, from coordinate 26,363 downwards.
AACAGCGCATTTCGCATCAGCGCGGGCATCGGCACAAAGCCGCTCGTCAGAAGGAGCAGGAGGGGGGCAGCAATGAAGCGCCCGATCAGGATGAAGCCATAGCCCTTTTCCCAGCGCACATTGCCCGTTTGAAGCATCGACATGATGACCCAGCCCGTATAGATCAACGACAGGGGTGTCACGAGCCCGCCGAGGTAATTCGCCGTCGAAAGGAGGAACTGCGGAAGCTTTACGCCCAGAAGCACCCCGCATACGGAGATCACAAACGCGATCAGCGGCACGGGTACGAGCTTGCGCAGGTCGATCTTCCCGCCCGCGCCGCCGTCGCGGCTCATGAGCAGGTAGCCGATCGACCAAAACAGCGTGGTGTTTGCGATATAATAAAGCAGCGAATACGGCATCACTTCGTCCCCGAACAGCGCGAGCGCGACGGGAACGCCGATGAATACCGAATTGGAAAATGCGAACATGCACGTAAACACGCCGCGCCGCCCCTTCGGGATCTTCCGCAAATGCGCTATTGCGTAGCCCAGCGCGAGGCCGAGCAGCATGGAGACATACGGTGCGATCATCCCGTTGGCATTGGCGATCAGGCTTTCGCGCGTGTAGGACGTGAACAGCTTGTGGACGATGAGCCCGCTCAGCCCGACCTTCACGACCAGCCCACTTAAGAGCTTCGCGCCTTTGTCGTCGACCCAGCCGAGTTTTGTGATCAGCATGCCGACGCCGATCAGCATAAAGATGGAAAGCACGACATACACGGCATCCAAGACCATTTTTTTACTCCTCTTCCCGCTTGAGCGCGCGGTTGATCGCGGAAATCACGCCCTTGATGGACGCGATGGAGACGTTCGATTCGATGCCCACGCCGTACACGCTCCTGCCGTGGTACTTCAGTTCGATATACGCGACGGCCTTCGCGTCGGAGCCGGAGGAAATCGCGTGCTCGTGATAGCTCGCGAACGTAAATCCGTCGATATGCGCCTCCTGCAGCGCGCTGAAGAAGGCGTCGATGGGGCCGTTGCCCTCGCCCTTGAGCGTGTATTCGCGCGCGCGGTAGCGGATGAGCCCCGAAAAGCGCACGATAGAATGCCCGCCCGCGCCGGTCTCCGAAATTTCGTGGGAGATCAGGCTGTAGGGGCTGTCCACGTCGCAGTATTCCGCGAGGAAGATGCGCAGGATGTGCTCCGCCGAAAGCTCGCCCGCCGTCTTTTCGGCGGCGCGCTGCACGCACATGCCGAACTCCGCGTGCATGCCGCGCGGCAGGTTGTAGCCGTATCCCGTCTGCAAAATGTACGCCGCGCCGCCCTTGCCGCTTTGGCTGTTGATGCGGATGATCGGCTCGTATTCGCGCCCGAGGTCCTTGGGGTCCATCGTGATATAGGGAATTCCCCAAACCGTCAACTTGTTTTCGCGCACGTAGTCGAATCCCTTTTTGATCGCATCCTGATGCGTGCCCGAAAACGCGGTAAACACCATTTCGCCCGAATAGGGCTGTCGCTCGTAGATATGCATCTTCGTGAGCATTTCAAAATCCTGCTTGATCTCGTTGATGCGGGAGAAGTCGAGCTTCGGGTCCACGCCCTGCGTATACATATTGAGCGCGAGCGTCACCAAATCCACGTTCCCCGTGCGCTCGCCGTTGCCGAACAGCGTCCCCTCCACGCGCTCCGCGCCCGCCATGAGCGCGAGCTCCGCGCTGGCGACACCCGTACCCCTGTCGTTGTGCGGGTGAACGGAGAGCACCGCCCTGTCCCTGCCCGGGAGCGTCCGCGAAAAGCGCTCGATCTGGTCCGCGAAGAGGTTGGGCGTGGAGAGCTCCACCGTCGCGGGGAGGTTCAAAATCAGCGGGTTTTCCTTCGTCGCGCCGAATTCTTCGAGCATCGCCGCGCAGAAATCGAGCGCGTAGTCCGTCTCCGTCACGTTGAAGGATTCGGGCGAAAACTGGTACAGAAAGCGGCTTTGGTATTTCTGCGCGGTGTCCAGAATGCACCGCGCGCCGCGCTGTGCCTTTTCCAGAACGCCCTTTTTATCGGACGAAAACACCACCTGCCGGAAAAACGGCGAGGTGTTGATATACAGATGCACGATCGCCTGCTTCACGCCCTCGAGCGCTTTGAACGTCTTTTCGATCAGCTCCTCCCGCGCGGGGACGAGCACCTGAATCAAGACGTCCTCGGGGATATGCCCTTCGCCGATCAGCGCGCGCAGCATGTCGTATTCCGCCTGCGAGGCGGAGGGAAAGCCCACCTCGATCTCCTTAAAGCCCATCTCCGCGAGCAGGTGAAACATTTTGAGCTTTTCGTCCGGCAGCATCGGCTCGATCAGCGCCTGGTTCCCGTCGCGAAGGTCCACGCTGCACCAGCGCGGCGCCTGCGTGATGCGCCTGTCGGGCCACGTCCGCTCCCTGTATTCAACCTGCGGATAGGGTTTGTATTTTCCGGCTGGCGAATGCATATGCTCCTCCTGTATCATCGGAATCTTCTTTAATACGCTATATTTCTCTATTATAGAATGCGCATATTTTCTTGTCAAGGCACACAGCGTAAGAAGATTGGTTTCTGATCGCGATTCCATAAACTCCCCGTGGACAACCACAAAAATATATGCTATACTGTCGGCAAACAAAGATATACTATAGTTGGGAGGGGTCGCCGTGCGCCGCAATCTTTTGCTCCTGTGCCTGATGCTTCCCACCTTCTGCGCCTATATGGGGAACGCGCAGGGCAAATACGCATGGAACGTAGGCGTGACGCTCGGCTGCGCCGTGCTGCTCTTCCTGTCCGAATTTCGCGCCGCGTCGTATTGCATGATCGCGGGGCTTCTCGCATCGCTCGCGGGCGATTATTTCATGGGGCATCGCTACGGGAAGATGATCCGCTACGTATACGGCATTTCGGGCTTTTTCGTCGCGCACATTTTCTTTGTGCTCTACGGCGCGAGGGGCTTTGCCCTGCGCCCGTGGGCAATCATTATAGGCATCGTCCTTCTCGCGGGGTATTCGGCGTACCTTAAGGTGCGCATCCTGCCGCACGTGCGGGAAATGCCGCTTCGCATCGCGATCACCTGCTATATGCTCGTCTCCGTCCTCGCGCTGTTTTTCGCGCTCTCCATGCAGGGCACCGTGGTCGAGCGCATTCTCTATATCCTGGGCATCGCCTGCATCGTGTTTTCGGACACGGTCATCGGCGAAACGGACTTTGTTGGCACGCAGGGCATCGCAAAATTCATCATGCCGACCTATTACGCCTGCCACATCCTGATTACCGCAAGCGTTTTCTTCAAAAGCAATATCATATAGGGGGTCGAAACCATGGCAAAATATGCAATCGGCGTCGATTTCGGCACGCTGTCCGCGCGCGCGCTCGTCGCGGAGATCGGAACGGGCAGGGAGCTCGCCTCCGCGACCATGTCTTACCCGCACGCGGTGCTCGACGAATACCTTCCCGACGGCACAAAGCTGCCGCCGGACTGGGCGCTTCAGCACCCGCAGGATTATCTGGACTGCCTCGCGGCGACCATTCCCGAGGCGCTCAAGCAGGCGAACGTACAGCCCGAGGACGTGATCGGCATCGGCATCGACTTCACCGCCTGCACCGTTATCGCCGTGGACAAAAGCGGTACGCCCCTGTGCTTCCTCCCCGAATACGAGCACAACCCCCATGCGTGGATCAAGCTGTGGAAGCACCACGCCGCGCAGGATGAGGCGAACCGCCTGAACGAGATCGCGTCCGCGCGCGGCGAATCCTTTTTGCAGCGCTACGGCGGCAAAATCTCATCCGAATGGATGATCCCCAAAATCTGGCAGACGCTCGACGAAGCACCCGAGATTTACGAAGCCGCCGACCGCTTCATGGAAGCCGGCGACTGGGTCATCATGCAGCTGTGCGGCAAGGAGGCGCGCAACAGCTGCATGGCAGGCTACAAGGCGCTCTGGAGCAAGCGCGAGGGCTATCCGTCCGAGGAGTTCTTCGCCGCGCTGGACGAGAGGCTGCGCCATGTCGTCACCGACAAGCTCTCCAAGGACATCTACCCCATCGGCAGCAAGGCGGGCGAGATCACGCCCGAAGCCTCGAAACTTACGGGGCTTCCCGTGGGCTGCGCCGTCGCAGTCGCAAACGTGGACGCGCACGTCTCCCTCCCGCCGACGGGCATCACCGAGGCGGGCAAGATGCTCATGATCATGGGCACATCCACCTGCGACATCATGCTCTCCGATGAGGAGCACATCGTGCCCGGCGTGTGCGGCGTGGTCGAGGACGGCGTGATTCCATCGCTCATGGGCTACGAGGCGGGCCAGTCGTGTGTGGGGGATCACTTCAACTGGTTCGTGGATACGTGCGTGCCCGAGGAGTATGCGCGCGAAGCGGAATCCCTCGGCATGGACAAGCACCAATATCTTAC
>CAYFRC010000002.1:18911-21949 GCA_964345325.1 uncultured Oscillospiraceae bacterium | reverse complement strand
GCGAAAGCGCTCAAGGTCGGCGAAAGCGGCCTTCTCGCCTGGGACTGGTGGAACGGCAACCGCAGCGTGCTGGTCGACGTGGACTTGACGGGCATGATCCTGGGCATGACGCTCCTGACAAAGCCCGAGGAGATCTACCGCGCCCTCATCGAGGCGACCGCCTACGGAACGCGCATCATCATCGAGACGTTTGAAAACAGCGGCGTGAAGATCGACGACCTGTACGCCTGCGGCGGCATCGCGCAGAAAAACCCGTTCCTCATGCAGGTCTATGCGGATGTATTGGGCAGGGAAATCCGCATCGCCCGCTCTACGCAGGCGCCCGCGCTCGGCAGCGCGATGTTCGGCGCGGTCGCGGCGGGCAAGGAAAAGGGCGGCTACGACACGATCACCGAGGCGGCGGCGGAAATGGGCGGCATTTTGGACATCGTCTACTCGCCCATCGCCGAAAACCGCGCGGTGTACAACGAGCTCTACGCCGAATACAAACTGCTGCACGACTATTTCGGGCGCGGAGAAAACGACGTGATGAAGCGGCTGAAACGCATCAAATCCGAACAATCCAAGTAAAAAGATTACAGCGCCGTATCCGACACGGTTCCGGATACGGCGCTGTTTTTATGCCTGTTTGGAGCTTGCGATGTACACGCCCGCGAGGATTACCGCAGTCGCCGCCCACTGCGCAGCGGTGAACGATTCGCGCAGGAACGCCACGCCCGAAAGGATGGAGACGACCGTCGAAACGCCGATGAATGCGGCGGTACCGTTCACGCCGATCCTGGAGATCGACTCGTTCGACAGGAAAAATGCCAGCACGGAACAGCCGATGCCGTGATAGAGGACAGCCGCCAGAAAACCGCCGTCCCGAAACGGCAAAAGCGCCGTCTCTGCCAAATCCCCGCGCGCAAGCCCTTCGAGGAGAGCCGCCGCGCCGAAGAAGACCGCGCCCGCAAGGAGCATGATATAGGTGATCTCCGCGCTGGAAAACCCCGCAGCCTTTTCGACGAACACGCTGTATAGCGCGTATGTAATGACGGCAGCCGTCAAAAACGCATACCCCGCGCCCGAAAGGCTCGCGGATGCCGAGGTCGCAAACACCGTCGCCAGAACGCCCGCGAGCGTCACGCAGATGCCGACGACCTGCCGCTTTGTCGGCTTTTTCCCGAGGAGCCACGCGGAGGCGGTGAGCGACGCGATCGGGATGGACGCGAGGAACACCCCGCTCTCCGATGCCGTCGTCAGCGAAATGCCCATCGTCTCCCCGATGAAATACAGGCACGGGCAAAACAGCGCGACGAGAAACAGCGGCTTCAGAGATTTGCCCTTCAGGTCGATGCGCACAATCCGAAGCGCCGCGCTCAGGCGCAGGGCGAAAAACGCGATGAGGAAGCGCCAGCCCAGAAGCGCGAAAATGCTTACGCTCTCCGTCACCCGCTTGGTGAAGAGAAAGCTCAGCCCGTATAAAATCTCGCAGCCTAGGGCGCAAAGGGCGCCTATGAGGAACGTTCTGCTTTCGGTTTTGCCGTTTTTCATGCCTAACCCCCGCTGGCGGCGCGCTTTTCGCAGCGCAGCGCGTCCTCTGAAAAACCGTCCTCGGCGGTAAAGACGAAGTCGCTGCGCTCTTGTACGGAATACGCCGCATGATAGTTGTTTTCCATGGGAAGCCATGCATCGACAAACCGTTTGAGCATTTCCATGCCGTTGCGCTTTTCGATCCGCGCGCGCTGAAGGGCGGGATCGATCGCGAAAAACGCGGTCAGGTCGTAGGGCGATGCGAAATGCGGATGAAAGGCATATGCCCCCTCGACGATCGCGAGGCGCGACGGCGCGACGGCGATTTCTTCCGCAAATTCGCCCGTCCCGCAGTCAAACGGGCGATAGGAAAACGGGACGCGCTTTTTGAGCGGCTCCAGTATCTCTTCCCTAAACCTTTCGTAGTGCACGTTGCCGCCCGCCTCGGCGAGCCGCGCATCGCTCCGCATGTCAAACGGCAAAAAGAAATCGTCCATGTGGAAGAGGCTGGCTCCGAACACATCCGCCAGAAATTGCGCGACTGTGCTTTTTCCGCTCGCCGCCATGCCGTCTATCCCCACGAGCACGAAGTCCCGTTCGGAAAGCGCCTTGTCGATCGCGAGAATGAGCGGGAAAAACGCCTCGCAAATCCCCGCGACGACGCGGTACGCGGGGCGATACGCCGCGCGATACCCTTCGCTGTGGGACACGGCGGGGCAGCCGGAGGCGATATATCGCTCTATATACGCGCTTTCGGGAAGCTCTTTCAATTTCTCCACAAAGCGCTGCATATCCCCCCGAATTCCTGCCGCGCAGCGGACAAACAGCGCGTTCATGGTTTCGGGCGAAAGCGGGTTTTCGTGGATGCGCATGCGCCGCATGCCCTGCCCGATGTCCTCAAACAGCGGCATTTCGGGCACGGGGGCAGAGGATATCTCCTCTTTAAGGCGTTCGAGCGCCCTTTGTACATCCTGCACGAGGTGCCCGCCGCCGAACTCCGCCTGGTAGAGAAGCTTCACGCAGTCCTGCTGCTCCATCAGGGGATAGCGCGCCCTGTGCGCCGCCAAAATGTCCATGATTCGTTCCTCCCGTGTTCCTGCCTAAATTTTACATTCATGTGTTATATACGAATTTTCACTTGCAAATTTTACATAACCGTGATATGATATCTTCAAAAAAACCGAGGTGGTCATGATGACGAGCGAATTCGCGCTTGCGCTATCCGCAATCGTGTATATGAATCATGTAAAGCGAATCTGCTCCAGCGAGGTGCTCGCGCAAAAAATCTGCACCAATCCCGCGCGCATCCGAAAGGTCATGGGCAATTTGAAGCGGAGCGGTCTCGTGGTGACGAAGGAGGGCATGGACGGCGGCTACTCCTTCGCAAAGGATGCCGCGACCGTCACGCTGAAGGAGGTTTTGTGTGCCGTAGGCACCAAGGCCGTTCCCCCGTCCTGCCGCCTCAACTCGATGCAGGCGGAGAGCGATTGTTGTTTGGAGATGTCGCGCATCATGGAAGCCGTGTA
>CAYFRC010000002.1:0-18901 GCA_964345325.1 uncultured Oscillospiraceae bacterium | reverse complement strand
GCCGTCGTCGCCGGCCCGCCGGCCCGCGTGGAGCAGGTGCGCGCGGCGCTGGCCGACCTGCGCGCGGCCGGCAAGGTCAGCGGCGAGATCGCCTTCGAGGACGGCGCGGCCCTCGCGGTCCGCGACGTCGTGCTCGACATCGAGAACCGCCTCTACCCCAAGGAGGACTGAGGCGCGATGCGATGCAGCTGCGCCGCCTGCGGCGCGTATATGATTCATTCGGAGAGCATGCGCCTCGGCTGCGTCTGCCCGGAATGCGGCGCGCGGTGCGCCGCGTGCCTCGGGACGGACACGGTCGTAGACAGAGAAGATTTGAAGCGGCGAATCCAAATGTACTCCTTTGAGGATCGCTTCCGTATCGACGAGGAAAGCGCGCGGGATGAGGATTGATCCCGCGCGCACTTTTTTCTACAGCGGCAGATGAAACAGCGTTTCCATGAGCGGGAGCACCGTTTTTTCGTCGCCCGTGGTGAAGAACGAAACGCTCCCCTTGTCGCGCACGGCACCCATGCCTTTTTCTGCGAGAACCGATTTCAGGCGCCGCGCCGTGCCCTCGTTCCCGTCAAACAGCGTTGCATTCGGCAGCGCTTTTTGTATCGCCTTTTTTAGGAATACGTAGTGCGTACAGCCCAGAACCACGGCTGCGATATCCCCCTGTGCGCGGGAAAAAGTACCCTTGAGGTATTCGTCGAGCCTTTCCCCTTCCAGTTCGCACCGCTCGGCAAATTCCATCAGTCCCGGGCAGGGCAAGAGCACCGCATTTTGCCCGCATTGCGCGAACAGCCGTTGAAATTTCTCCTGCCTGAGGGTCGCAGGTGTCGCGAGCACCGCGATCTTGCCGCTTTTCGTCGCGAGAGATGCGGGCTTGAGCGCCGGTTCCATGCCGATCACGGGGATGGAGAGCTTTTGCCTGAGGTGCGCCGCCGCCGCGCTCGTCGCCGTGTTGCACGCGATGACGAGCGCCTTGATGTCGCGCCGCATGAGCCTGTCCACGGCATTTTCGGTGAGAAAGAGGATTTCCTCCTCACCCTTCACGCCGTAGGGCGCGTATTTCGTATCGCCGAGATAGGCGAAGTTCTCCTTCGGAAGCACGCGGGCGAGGTCGCGCAGAACGCTCACGCCGCCCACGCCGGAATCGAACACGCCGATTTCCCGATTGTCCATTCCGTCAATCCCTTCCGTATAGGCGCTCGACCAGTTCGTCCGCCGCTTCGGAATAGATGTATTCGAGGAAGTCCTCCGTCGCCACGCCGTCGGTCTCCACGTCCCGATCCAGCTGCGCATCGATGACCGCCTGCATGGTCCTCGCGTCGTACGTTCCCTTTTTCACCGATGCCATGCTCGGAAGATAGCCCAGGTCCACAAGCCGTTCTTGCAGCATCGTCACTTGGTCGCCCTTATCGCCCCTGCGCAGCGCATTTGCGCCGTCCTCGGTATCGTAGCGGTCGGATTGGTTCGGCGCCTGGTCGTCGAAGAGCATTTCCTGTGTCTCGGGCGTTGCGACACCCGTGATTTCCATGCCGATCGCCTGTTGGAAGCTCTTTACCGCATTTTCGGTCTGAACGCCGAAGTTGCCGTTGACGCTGCCCGAATAGTAACCCAATTTTGTAAGCCGCGTTTGCAATTTCATGACCGCCGTGCCGCTGTTGCCTTTTTTGAGCGTTTTATACGCGGACGCGGTCGGCTCCGGTTCGGGATCGCCCTCCGTATAGACGCGCGCCGAGGGGGAGAACAGTTTCTTTAGCAGCTCGGGGGTCGCAACGCCGGTTTCCGCCCTTGCGTATGCCGCCTCGAATTTCTTGACGGCCTGTTCCGTCTTGGCGCCGAAATTGCCGTTTACCGAGCCCGAATAGTAGCCGAGCTCCGCGAGGCGCGCCTGCATGCGCTTGACGGCATCGCCGACGTCGCCGCGAGAGAGCGTCGTATAGCCGCCGGAAGGCGCTTCTGTCGGCTTCGCCGAGTATTCCGGCGCATCCGCAGAGAACAGCTTCTTTTGCAGCGCAACCGTCGCAACGCCCGTCTGCTTCAGCCCCAGCGTCTTCTGGAAGAGCTTCACCGCGTCGGTCGTGAGGGTGAGGTAGTTCCCGCCGATACTGCCCGAGAAATATCCCAGCGCCTTGAGCCGCTTTTGCAGCCGCTTGACCGCATCGCCCGTATCGCCCGGGGAAAGCGTCGTATACCCGTCGTCCTCTTCTTCGGCATCGCCGTAGAACAGCGCATCGCCCGAGAACAGCTTTTTCTGGAGCGGAACGGTCGCGATGCCCGTGGGCACCTTGCCGTATGCGGCCTCAAACCGCTTGACCGCCGTGATGGTCGCGCTGCCGTAGTCGCCATCCACATTGCCCGTATAGTAGCCCAGTTCCTTGAGCCGCCTTTGGAGCTTGCTTACGCGCGTTCCCGTATCGCCGCGCGAAAGCTCCGTATAAGCGGGCGATTTCGTGGGCGCGGGTTCCTCGTCGCCCTCATAAGCGGGCGCGCTATTCGCGTAGAGCTTTTTTTGCAGCGCAGCCGTCGCCGCGCCGGTCTGCTCGAGTCCGAGTGCTTTTTGGAATTTTTTGACCGCCGAAACCGTCGCGCTGCCGTAGCTGCCGTCGATGCCGCCCGAATAGTACCCGAGCGCCTTCAGCCTGCTCTGCAGCTTGCTGACCGCCGACCCGGAGCTCCCCTTGGAGAGCGCCGTATAGCCCGAGGGCTTTTGGGTCGGTTGGGGCGCGGGCTTTTTCGTCTCCTGCGGCTTCACAGGTTCCTGCGGATCCGTGGACGCGCTCCCATAGGGCGCGCTGTCGGAGAAGAGCTGCTTTTGCAGCGACGAAGAAGCGACGCCCGTCTGCGTCCTGCCCATGGCCGCCTCAAACCGCTTGACCGCCGTGACGGTCGAGCTGCCGTAGCTGCCGTCTACGTCGCCCGCGTAATAGCCGAGCTCCTTGAGCCGCTTTTGCAGCGCCTCAACCGCCGTTCCGGAATCGCCGCGCATCAAAATCGAATACATCGGCTCGGAAACGGACGGGCGCGGCGTGGGATCGAGCGTCTCGTCCTGCCAAGGTTGCTCGACCTGCGTCGGATCCTTATTCGGATCGGGCGTCGGCTGCGGCGCAGGTGTCGTGAGCGTCGCGGGATTTGCCGTCTCATACGGCACCACCGCGTCGATATTGAATGCGCCGAGCGGATCCTCTACGCTGTCCTCCTGCGGCGCGGAGCAGCCGGAGACGGCGAGGAGCAGAAGTACCGCAAGGCACATGGAAAGCCATTTTTTCATACCGAAACACCTCCATGAGGGATACAATGATTTCTTCGCAACTATAGACGAATGCGCGCGAAGAAAAGTTGCCAAAATACGCCGCGTTGTGGTATAATTCACACGGAATGTGTAACCAACCATGCCGGAGGGAGGTTCCCCCATGAAAAAAATCCTGCTTTTCGCCTGTCTCTGCCTTTTCGTTTTGTGCACGCCCGCACGCGCGGACGGGTTGCATATCGCCTCGTGCGAACCGAATGCACCCTTTTTGACCGTGGGGCAGCTCGCGATGTGGACGGTCGATGCCGTCGGCGGAGACGGCGCGTATTCCTTCACCTACACCCTCATGCGGGAAACGGACGCACAAAGCGACTGCGCTTTTGTATCTTCCGTTTCCGATACGGGCGAGAAGCGCTGCGCATTTTTCATCGATGCGCCGGGGCGCTACCTCCTTCAGGTCGACCTTTTCGACGAAACGGGCGCGCATATTCGCCATCTGTCCCAGCCCGTCGAGACCGCGCCGGAGGATTCCTTCGCCATCGAGGCATCGCGCTGCGGCGCGACCGTGGTATATACCGAAGAAGAACTCACTTCGGCGATCGACGGCGCGATCCGCGACAAGGCACACTACCTTGAGCTCGTCGACAGCACAAACGGCATGGAGATGTATGTGGCAGCTGCGGAATATCTCCAAACACTGGTCGCGAACGGTGCCATTACAAGCTTCAGCGATCTATGCCAAAATGGCACAGGCATCTGCCTGTATTTCAATTACCAATATGAGGCGGCGTCCCCCGCGCCGATCGCGATGTCCTTCACGCAAAATGCCGTGTCCCTCTCGGTCGGCGAAAGTGCGCAAACAGGCGTGGCGTTCTATCCCTCGATGGTGTTCGATTTCGTATCGGAGGGCATGGAGTCAGGCGGCCGCCGCTGGAAGCCCGCGCACACGCTCGGCGTAGAATGGAGTTCGGAGAGCGAACGCATCGCGACCGTCGATCAAACCGGCACCGTTACGGGAATACGCCCCGGCACTGCGCGCATCGAGGCGCGCTGCGGCGCGCTCCTGTGCGCATTCGATGCCATGGTGATGGGGCCCGTCACGGAAATCCGCGAGGGCATACAGCGCATAGAGGACGAGGCCTTTATGGGCTGCGACAGCTTTACGCGCGTGGTGCTCCCCGAGAGCCTGTTGTCCGTCGGCTCCCGCGCGTTTGCGAACTGCGCCGCGCTTCGGGAGGTCGTCTTCCAAAACGACGATGTCAATATCGCGGACGATGCCTTTTCCGGCGCGACCGATTTGACGTTCGTATGTGGCGACGCAAACGGGAATGTCGCCCAATACGCGCTGCAGCGCGGTTTCAGGGTGCGCCAAGAGTAAAAAACCTGTGGGGTGAGCGCGTTGCCGGGGATTTTTGTGTTTCTGCTGTTTTTGTTGCTCGGCTATTTGCAGTTGAGGCCGTTTTTGAAAAACTGCAACCTGCTCTTTTCGCTCTGGCTCGGGCTGAGCCTCGGCATGGCGGAGATGATGTGGTTTCCGTCGTTGTTCGCGTTTTTCATGGGCTTCACCGTTTCCGCGCAGTGGTGCGCGATTGCGCTTTCCGCGCTGCTGTCTCTTGCAGCCATCGCCTTCGGGCGGCGTGCGAAGCCGCTTTTTTGCGCGCAAAACCCTTCGCCGAAGATTATGTTTCTCGTGTTGCCGCTCGCAATCGTCTCGCTGTATCTGCTGCACACGCACACCTTACGGGAAGTGGACGGCGCGCTGCACGTCGGGCAGAGTACCTACGGCGATCTGTGCCTGCACGTCGGCATCGCGACGGGGCTTTTGAACGCGCCGTATCCGCCCGAATACACGATCCTTCCGGGGACGCGCCTCGGCTATCCCTTCCTCACGGACGCGCTTTCCGCATCGATGCTGCTGTTCGGCAGCACGCTTCGGCAGGCGTTCATCCTCCCGCAGTTCGTACAGATGCTTCTGGTCTATACGGGCTTTGCGATCTTTGCGGAAAAGCTTACGGGCAGGTTCTCCGCGGCGGCGGTGGCATTTCTCTTGCTGTTTCTGAACGGCGGGCTGGGCTTTTTCTACCTGTTGGACGATTCGGAAATGCTGCACAACGCGCTGTTCGGGTTTTATCAGGCGCCGTGCAACATGCCCGCGCTCAATCTGCGCTGGTCAAACCTGTTGTGCGACCTCTTCATCCCGCAGCGGACGTTCCTCGCGGGCTGGGTCATGCTCCTCCCCGCGCTGTATCTGCTGGTTCTGCTCCCCGAAAGCGAAGATCGCCGGCTTCCCTTTGCGCTCGGCATATGGGCGGGCGCGATGCCCATGGTACACACGCACTCGTTTCTCGCGCTCAGCGTCATTTCGGCGGGCATTATGGCGCACAGCCTTTGGAAGGCACAGCGGCGAACTGAGGTCCTTGAGCAATTCCTCCGCTACGGCATGGCGGGGGTGATCGTCGCGCTCCCGCAGCTTCTTTTGTGGACGTTCCCGCAGACGCTCTCGGGCGGTTCGCTGCGGATTCTCTTCAACTGGGTCAACAACGAAAACGGCAGCTTTATCGATTCGTATTTTTGGTTCTGGATCAAAAACGTCGGCATCGCGTATCTGCTCATCGTTCCGGCGGCGCTGTCTTCGGATGCGCGGGGGAAATCTTTGGCACTGGGCGCGCTGCTCCTGTACATCCTCGCGGAATGCGTCGTCTTTCAGATGAATGTGTACGACAACAACAAGCTGTTCTACGTGGCGTACATGGCTGTGCTGCCGCTCGTGGGACAATACGCGCTGCGCGTGTACGACGGCATGAAGCCGCTTCCCGGCAGGCGCTTCCTCGCGGGCGTATTCCTGTTCGTGTGCCTCGCATCGGGTACGGTTTCCGTCGCGCGGGAGTGCATTTCGGACTACGAGCTGTTTTCTGCGGGCGAAGCGGAGGCCGCGCAGTGGATCGCGGACGAAACAAATCGCGAAACCGACGTGTTTCTGACCGCGCAGCAGCACAACAACGCCGTTTCCGCACTCGCGGGGCGGAAGATCGTCTGCGGCACGGGCAGTTACCTGTATTTTCACGGGGTCGACTACGCCGCGCAGGCGGATGCCGCGCGGCGGATGTTCGAAGAGCCCGCCGCAAGCGAAGCGCTCTTTGCGGAATACGGCGTGACCTATATTTACCTTTCGTACAACGAGCGCAGCGCGTTTTCGGCGGACGCGGACTGGTTCGCGGAAAACTGCGATGTCGCCTTCCAAAATGCCGATGTTATCGTCTATCGGTACAAAAACCGCTCATCGTAGCCATGTGCTCTTTTCGTCCCTGTACAATACCGCAAGGTTGTGCAGCGCGCGCGTAAGGCACACGTATAAGAGACGCGCGTGCAAAGTATCCTCGGGGTAGCTTTTTCCGTCGCCGTTTGCGAGGATCACGCCGTCAAATTCCAGCCCCTTGACCGCCCCCGCAGGTGCGATCAGAACGCCCGCATCGTACTCCTCCTGATTCACGTCCAAAACTTTCGCGCCGAAATGCGGCGGGAGCTTTTTCGCGATCCGCTTCGCCTCCTCGGTCGTGGCAGCGATGACGGCGATCGATGCCAGCCCCTTCTCTCTCCAGCGCGCGAGCAGCGCTTCAATCCGCAAAATCTGCTCGTCCTCCGCATGGAAGGCGATGTATTCCACGGGATCGCCGTGCCGCAAAACCGGCTTTGCGGTTCGTTGGTTTTCCACGGGGCATTTCTCCGCCACGCGGATCGCCTCGTTCATGATCTCGATCGTGTTCCGATAGCTGGTCACGAGGTAGTGTGTGCGCATCTCCCCGAAAAACACGTCTTCGGAGACCTCCTCAAAGCTCGAAAGCCCCCTGTATCCCTTCACACCCTGCATGAGGTCGCCCACCACGGTAAACGTCGCAATCGGCGCGATGCGCTTCAAAAGCGCAAATTCGATCGGCGAAAAATCCTGCGCCTCGTCGATGACGATGTGGCGGACGTCGGGCTTTTTCAGTTCGTCCGTGCGCATGGCGATCATCGCGATCGGCGCGACATCCTCCGGCTCGATTCGCTTCTTCTCCGTCAGGCGGTTCAGCGTGTATCGCGCCGCGCGCTTTGCGTCCTCCTCCCCCGTTTCCGAAAGGTCGCGCAAAAATTCACGGTATAGCGCCATCGGCTCCAAATCGGGCAGCGCCGAAAGCGCCTGTTTGACGAAGGGGATCGCGCCCTCCGTCGCCTCCTTTATGCGTTGGTCGCGGCTTTTTTGCAGGTTTAGGAGCTTTCTCGTCAGTTCGTCCTTTGGAAGATTTGCCGAGCGCAGCGAAGCGGATTTTTGATCAAACGCCGCCAGATAATACTGCTCGAGCTGCTTTACTGCGCTCTTTGCCCGCGCGGTCAGAAGCTTTTGCAATTCCCTGACGCGCCGCTTGAGCGGGAACGGCTTTTCGTCCTCCAAAAGGAATTTGCGCAGCGCCTCCCGCTCCATCAGGATGCACGGGCCGTAGGAAATGGTCTCCCCCTCGGCAAAGCGCGCCTCGTATGCGGTAAGCCAGTTTTCAAGCGCCTCCGCCATACGCATGGAGCCTTTATAGCGGCATGTCGCCACGTACTCCGTGCGGGCGGCATCGTCCATTTCGCGCAGGTGTTCGGCACCCTTTCCCTCTTCGATTTTCGGCAGCAGGCTGCCCATATACTCGCGCAAAAAGCGCGCAAAGGTCGTCTGCCGCACGCGCTCCACGCCCAAATCGGGCAATACGCCGGCGATGAAGTTCAAAAACAGCGGGTTCGGCGCGAGGATCGCCATCTGCTCCGGCCGAAGCGTATCGGAAAAGGCATACAGCAGATACGCGATTCTGTGCAGCGCGATCGTCGTCTTGCCCGACCCCGCGACGCCCTGCACGGCGAGATTCTCGCGCAGGGGATAGCGGATTACGAAGTTCTGCTCCGCCTGGATCGTCGTCACGATCTCGCGCAGGCGCTCTCCCGTCATCGCGCCCAGGACGCTCTGCAGATAGGCGTCCCGCGAAACGACGTCCGTATCGAAAATCGTCTCCAGCACCCCGTTTTCGATACCGAGCTGCCGTTTGAGCGTCAGTTCGCCATCGACTTTTCCGTCCGGCGCGGTGTAATGCATGGGGCCAATCTGTCCGGAATAGTACAGATTCGCGACGGGCGCGCGCCAGTCGATTACTACGGGTTCCGCGCTTCCGTGCGGCGTCACGCCGTATTTGCCGATGTAATAGGTTTTCTTCTCGCTCCCGGCCTCGATGAAATCCACGCGCGTAAAATACGGCTTGCGCGCGGCGAGCGAAAGACTGTGCACCGAGGTCTTCGCGCTCTCATGGAGCATTTCGCGCAGTTCGAGTGCATCGGGATCGTACCTGCGCGCCTCGGAGAGCTTTTGCGCCGCGTCCTCGAGGCGCGCCGCCGCAAAAAGCCGCTCCTTCTCGATTTCCGATAGGGTATGGGAAAGGCGGTCTATCTCGATTTGTGCGTCGGGGTGGTTTGGCAGCATCTCACTCGCCTCCTCGGTCAAAATCGTATGCGCGGGTATTTCATTATACGCTCGATGCCCCGCCCACGTCAAGCGCGGCCCCTCGCATTTTGGCGCGCAGTCGGGCTTGCGCCGCGCATGGAATTGCCTTATAATAAGGAATATATCAGCAAGTGTTTGGGAGGAAGCCTATGAAAACGCAGAAAATGACCGCGCGGGATGCCGCGTTTCAGCAGTTTGAGACGCTGCGCCGCAACCGCGAAAAACGCACAAAGCAGCGCCTTTTCTTTTTGGAGGGCGTACATCCCACGGAACACGCGATAGACGGCGCCTGGCATTTTCGCGCGATGGGCGTCCCCATGGGCAAACGCCTCTCCGGCTGGGCGGAGGACATGGTGCGCCGCGCCGCGCCCGATACACTGTACGAGATCGAGCCCGCCCTGCATGCGGAGCTTTCCGACCGCGAAGAGCCGTGCGAAATCCTCTCGCTGGTCGAAGAGCGAAGCGACGGCCTTGCCCGCATCGCGCGCGCGGAGAACCCGTTCTTCGTGCTGTTCGACCGCCCGCAGAGCCCCGGAAATCTCGGTACGATTATCCGCACCGCGGATTCCTTCGGCGCGAGCGCCGTCTTTACGACAGGGCACGGCGCGGATTTTTACGACCCGCAGTGCATCCGCGCGTCCGTCGGCACGATGTTTCACCTGCCGTTTCACGCCTTCCAATCGGCGGAGGAAGCCGTTTCGCATCTGCAAACGCTGCCCGTCATGCCGAAACTCGTCGGCACGAGCGCGCGCGGCGACGGGCTCCTCTCGGAAACCGACCTTTCGATGCCCCTCATGCTCCTGATCGGCAACGAGGCGACGGGGCTTTCCCGCACGTGGAAGGATCTTGTAGACGCACTGTGCCGCATCCCCATATGCGGGAGTGCCTCCTCCCTAAACGCCGCATGCGCCGCCTCGATCGCGATGTACGAGGTCGCGCGGCAGCGGAGCTTTCACTGAAAATCCGCTTTGCACGCAAAGCGAAAAACCCCTCCCGAAGGCTTGCCTTCGGGAGGGGTTTTCTTGCGCAAAAGGTTTCGCGCTCAGCCCTTGATTGAGCCGATCATGACGCCCTTTACGAAATACTTTTGCAGGAATGGGTATACACAAACGATGGGAACCACCACGACCACCATCGTCGCCATGCGCAGGGATTCCGCCGTGTAGCTCCTCGATGCCGCATCCGCGGCGCGGGCGGCGGTGGCGGCGTCCGAGCCGGTCATGGAGGTGAGGTTCGCCTGGCTGATTAGCTCCTTCAGGATGTAGCTCGCGGTGCGCAGGCTCTTGTCCTTGGTGTAGAAGGAGGTCGTGTACCAGTCGTTCCAGTGGCCGACGCCGTTGAACAGCATGACCGTGGCGATCACGGGCATCGATACCGGCACGATGATCCGAAGGAAGATAATCAGATCGTTCGCGCCGTCGATGCGCGCCGATTCCTCCAGCGCCTCCGGGATCGCGCGGAAAAAGTTCATCATCAGGATGCAGTTCCATATGCCGAACAGCCCGGGAATGATATACACCCAAAACGTGTTGTACATTCCGAGGTTCTTGATGACAAGGAAATACGGAATCAGACCGCCCGAGAAATACATGGCGATAATCATCATGTTCGTATACAGGTTGCGCCCGATGAGATTCCTGTGAGAAACCGCGAACGCCACGAGTCCCGTGAAAAACACGCTGGTCAGCGTACCCACGATCGTGCGAATGGTGGAAACGCCGAACGCCGGCATGAGCTGCTGGTTGCGGAACACCTGCTCGTAATTCTCCAGCGTAAACTTGCGCGGCCAGAAGTAGATGCCGCCGATGGATGCGTTGATGCCCTCGTTGAAGGAGATGACGACGCAGTAGTAAAACGGATACACCGTCACGATGAAGACGAACAGCATGACGAAAAAAATGAATACGCTGATGGCGTTGTCCTCCGCCGTGCGCCGAATCTTGTTGGTTCTTGCCATATCTGACGCCCCCTCTCAGAACAAGCCGGTGTCGGTCAGCTTTATGGCGACGAAGTTGCTCGTGACGACCAAAAACACCGAGATCATCGACTGCATCAGGCCGACGGTCGCAGCGTAGGAATACCGCCCGTTCATCAAGCCCACTTCGAGCGTATACGTCTGCAGCACCTGTGAGGTGGCGTAGTTCGCGTTATTGCCCAACAGATAGCTCTGCTCAAAGTTCGAGCCGCCCATTCCGCCGCCCAGGAGGTTTCCGAGGCTTAGGATCAACACCACCACGATGGTCGAGCGAATCGTCGGCAGTGTGATGTGGCGCAGGCGCTGCATGCGGCTCGCGCCATCCACGATCGCCGCCTCGTACAGGCTTACGTCGATGCCGGCGATCGCCGCAAGGAAGATGATCGCCCACCAGCCCATTTCCTTCCAAATGTCGCTCACGACGGCGACGCCCCAGAAATACTTGGGAGAGGATAGAAACGGAATGCTGTTTTCTATGAGCCCCCAATCCATAAGCACTCTGTTCACAACACCGTTGGAGGAGTTCAGAAAGGAGACGAGGATGCCCTGCACGATAATCCACGAGATGAAATGCGGCAGGTAGCTGACCGTCTGGACGACGCGCTTTACCCGTATCAACTTCATCTCGTTCAGCGTCAGCGCAAAGATGATGGGCAGCGGGAAGGAGAACGCAAGCTTCAGCAAACTCAACACGACAGTGTTGCGGAAAATCGGCCAAAACTGGCTATCCGTGAGGAATTCGCGAAACCACTTGAGGCCCACCTACTGGCTGGTGAAAAAGCCCATCAACTCCAGCTTCGGTTTGTAGTTGTTGAAGGCCAGCACGACGCCGACCATGGGGATGTAGGAGAAGATGATCAGAAACACCATCCCCATCAGCGCAAACGCCTGCAGCATCCATTGCTCCTTCAGGCGCAGCAGCAGATTCCGCCTTGCCTTTTTCTTCGTCATCTGCATCGACTCAACCGCCTTTCATCGCGTTTCAAAAACCTTAAAACCTGTATTCAATGCCCTCGCGCAGCCGACGGATGGATTCGTCCAATTGTACGCCCTCCGTGATCTGCATGATGTTGCGCTCGACGAGATCCGCATGGAATTTGTCGATCGCCTTTTCGCGCGCTTCGCTCTTTTCCTCTTTCATGAGCGCCCAGTAGCGGATCGGGAGACCTGCAGAGAACACGCGCTCGTAAACAATGTCGTCCTCGGCGAGGGAGAGCGCCTCTTCAAAGAGCGAAAGTGCCCTTTCGATGTCCTCTTTGCGGAGGTATTCGTTCCTCGGCGGGTCGTAAATGCCGAAATGCGTTTCGGGCGAGGCTTCCATGCGCTCCTCCAGAAGGTCGAAGTACGCCTGCACCTTGGGCGCAGCGTTTCCGTAATATCCTTCGATAAAATCCGCGACCAGCGGCCTGTAGTCCTGATAGGGGTTCCACAATAGCTTTGCGAGCACCCAGCTCTTGAGCTCTATGAACTCCGTACGCCCCCACATGGATGTGGAGCCCTCCTCGAAGATGCCATTGACGTTGTTATTGATAAAATAGCGGATGTTTGGCGCAAGCACGCGGAAATTGGGGAAGGGCATCAGATAGTGCTGGAAATGGACCACATAGTCCCACACGTACAGCCGTTCGCAGACTTTTGCCCAGCCCTCCAGGTCGCGCTGGAAGGAATCGCCGTGGATGCGGTTGGCAAAGCTCATGATGTCGTCGCATTCCTCAAGCGGATGCGCGAAGCAGCACTCGATGGAGCACAGCCTGACGCACACATTGTGCCGCGGGCGGATCGCCTTGGGCGGGGTGCGGGTGTACTGGTATGCGAGGGTATCGATCACCACATTCGGGAAGTCCTTTTCGACGCTCTCCGCGATGCGGTTCACAAAGTGGATCAGGCTGCCCGCGTGTGAGCCTTCCCTTTCGTCGAGCGCGCGGCACTTTTCGCAGGTGCAGGGGTTATACCAGTCGTTCTGCGATACGGAGAAGATGGAGGCCTCGGGATGCTCGCGAATCCATTCCTTCACCTTTTCGGTGCAGATGGAAATCACGTCCTCGTTGGTGAGGCACAGCTGTGTCCTTTCGCGAATGCGCTGTCCGTCCACCTCGGAGAAGTACTCGGGGTGCTCGTCGAAATAGTCCTTCGGGTCCATCAGCAGGGCAAACGTATGCACGAAGGGGTAGTACTTGATTTGCCCGCCCAAATGTTTGTAGAGCTTGTGCGCGTTTCCGTTGCTGCGGTTGCGCGCCGCCCACGGGCCGTCCATCGCATTGCCGCAGAAGTACGTCTCGCGGTATTCCAGCGCCGGTACTTCTTTGATGTCTATCGCGTCCAATTCGATCGTGGGCTTTTGGGGGATTTTCGACACCGCCGGCGCATACCAGCGGCAGCCGCAGAACCTTTCCAAAAACTCGTATACGCCGTAGAGTGTGCCGCGCGGCCGATCGCCCGCGATCACGATGTTTTCGCCCACCGTGCGAATGATAAAGCCATCGCTCTTCAGCGCTTCCTTTCCCAAGTCGATGCCGATGCGCTTCAGATATGCGGGGCTGCCGACGATGATCGCAGGTTCCGGAACCGTTTCGCCCGGAATCCACGCGAAATTCGCGCCGGTAACCTGCACGAGCGTTCTGGAGAGTTCCTCCGCCGCAAAGATTTCCGATTCGATGCAGTCGCTTCCGTACCAAACAGAATACCTCGTCTTGCCGTTTTGCGCAAGGTACATGGAATCACCTCATTTTCATTCGTCAATCCGGCTGAAGATGGGAGACAGGGACGCAGGTCTATCCCGCGTCCCCGCCTGAAAACCGGGTGCGTCAGTCGATGGGGTTCGCGGCGATATAATCCGCATACAGGGGCAGTCTCTCGAGGTAGTTCGCGGTCATCGCGGTCTCGAGTTCCTCCAGCCCGTTAGCGCGCATATACTCCATCATCTCATCATACATGGCCTCGGCCTCCTCGGCGGTTTCGGCCATGATGATGGCGGTGGACTGCTGGTTCCAGTACGCCAGGAGCTTGGTCTGGATGGTGTACTCGTCGGTATCGGACGCCACGCGCGCAAAGTACCAGTACGGCACGGAGCGATAGGTGCCCTTCAGGTAGTTGAGCAGGTCGTACTGCGGCTTCGACCATGCGAGTTGCTGCTCAGTCGCGTTGGTCTGCACCATCATGGAGGCGATCTTCGTGCCTTCGCCGAGGCCGGAGCCCTGCAGGTACCAGGGGCCGATGCCCAGCGCTGTGGGATCCTCCGCGTTCTTGTCATAGAAGTACTGGGTGTAGATGACGTGGCCTTCCTCGTCGCGATTGTAGTGGACGCCTTCGACGCCCCACTGCGTCAGCGCGTCGCCCTGCGGCGATTTGAAGAACTCCATCATCTTGATGGCGCGCTCGGGGTTCTCGCAGGTGCGGGCGATAAAGCAGGATGCCCAGCCGACAGAGGAGTCATAGGTCTTACGCCTGTCCGCGCCCTTCCATGTGAGGTTCAACAGGGAGATGAATTCCTTGTCTTCCATGCCGTTTTCAAAGAAGATCTTGTTGGTTTCGGTCGCAAGGCCGGTGTTGTAGCTTGCGGCGAACACGGTGCCGGAGCGGTTCAGGGAGAAGAAGTTCTCCGGGTTCACCGCGTAGGCGTCCTTGTAGAGGTAGCCCTTGCGGTACAGTTCGTTTGCGAACATCAGGAACTCTTTCCAGGTGGGGTCAGAGTAGGTGACGTGCGCCTTGTCGTCTGCGTCTACAAACGTTCTCAAGTTTACGCCCATGTATTCCGCCATCGCGTTGCCCCATGTGGGATGCGGATTGTAGATTACGTCGATCCCCAGTTCTTCCTTCTTCTCGTTGACGAGTTCGAACACCTCGACGAGCTTCTCGAGGGAATCGATATCCGTCCACGTCATGCCGAGCTTCCGTAGGATGTCCTCGCGGACGTACAGGCCGTTGTCGCCGTAGCTGGGGAAATCGAGCGGATCCTTCCAGTAGTGGAAGTGCGTCTTGAAGGTATAAATGTGGCCGTCGGCGGCGGTGTTGTTCAGGATTTCCAGTTCACCGACCTTGGCGTTCTCATAGAAGTTGGGGCAGTACTGCTCGATTAGTTCGTCCCACGGATAGCAGACGTCCGAATCCTCAAAGCGCTGCACCAGATACGAGGTGAAGATGATATTCGGCAGATCATCTGCCGCGAGCAAAACGCTCAGCTCGGAGTGGTCAGAGAACTTCTGCGCATCGAAGGAAACGCCGGTCAGTTCGGTGATGTACTGGGAAATCTCGTCCTTGCCTCAGGTGTCCACGCTGTACCAGTCCCAGTCCAGACACAAGCTAAACTCGATGGGGCTCGTATCGTCGTTGAAGGAAAGGTTCGAGAAATCCACCATGCTTGCGGGCTCGGCAAACGCGGCGCAGCCGAGCGCAATACACAGCGCCAGGATCAGAGCGAAAACCTTTTTCATTGAGACAGATCTCCTCTTCTTCGATTGGGTTATGCCGTCGCGGCGGCGACCATCCCATAGGTCGCACCGTTATTATAGATTTTACACCAACCTTCCCCATTTGTCAATCGACAAAATGAAGATTGCGACATAGAATCAACATTTTGTGCGAACACGCCGCGCGTTTTGCAAGCAATTTTCACGCGGGTGATTGTTTTCTATCCCGGGAGTTGATATAATAGATGCGATGCGGCGAAACTACGGATTTTCTCGCCGAAACACGCAGAGGAGGCATTTCGCATGAAGACCATGATGAACGCCCTTGTCAAGACGGAGCGCGGCAAGGGATTGCTTCTCAAAAAAATGCCCGTACCCGTGCCGGGGCTGGGCGAGGTGCTCATCAAGGTGCACAAAACCGCCATATGCGGCACGGACGTGCATATCTATAACTGGGACCCGTGGAGCCAGGAAAACATCAAACCGCCGGTAATCACGGGGCACGAATACGTGGGCGAGATCGCCGCCCTCGGAGAGGGCGTCACGCAGTATCGCATCGGCCAAATCGTATCCGGCGAAGGGCACATCGTGTGCGGACACTGCCGCAACTGCCGCGCCGGCAACGGCCAGTGGTGCGAAAAGACCAAGGGCGTTGGCGTGAACCGCGACGGCGCCTTTGCGGAATACCTGACGATCCCTGCGTACAACGTCATCCCGATCCCGGAAGGCATCGACGAAGAGGTCGTCGCATTCTTCGACGCCTTCGGCAACGCCACGCATACGGCGCTGATGTTCGACGTGATCGGCGAAGACGTGCTCATCGCGGGCGCGGGGCCCATCGGCATCATGGCGGCCGCCATATGCCGCAAGAACGGCGCGCGCAGCGTGGTGGTGACCGACATGAACGATTACAGGCTCGATCTCGCCGGGAAGATGGGCGCGACGCGCACCGTGAACGTCACCCGCGAAAAGCTCGAAGACCTCTATGGCGACCTGAAAATGGTGGAGGGGTTCGACGTGGGGCTCGAGATGAGCGGCAGCGCCGCTGCGCTCAACACCATGATCGGGCATATGCGCAACGGCGGCAAGATCGCGCTATTGGGCATTCAGCAGCCGGGCGTCGAAATCAACTGGAACCACGTCATCATGAAAGGGCTCACGCTGCAGGGCATTTACGGGCGCAAGATGTTTGAAACGTGGTATAAGATGATTACCATGGTGGAGGGCGGGCTGGACCTCACCCCGCTCATCACGCACCGCTTCAGCTATAAGGACTTTGAAAAGGGCTTTGAGGCCATGAACAGCGGCATGGCGGGCAAGGTCGTCTTAGACTGGACGCATATCGACGAGGAGGAATGATTTTCATGAAGGAAGCGTTCAAGCGCTACGAGGCGGAGCTCGAAGCCATCCGCGCGGCGGGCACCTTTAAGGACGAGCGCATCATCACGACCCCGCAGCGCAGCCGCATAGACACCACCGCCGCCAAAAACGTGGTGAACATGTGCGCAAACAACTACCTGGGGCTCTCCGACAATCCGCGCATCATCGAGGCCGCGAAAAAGAGCTACGACCTTTGGGGCTACGGCCTTTCCAGCGTGCGCTTCATCTGCGGCACGCAGGCGCTGCACAAGTCGCTGGAGAAAAAGATCGCGGACTTCTTGGGCATGGACGACGCGATTCTCTATTCCTCCTGCTTTGATGCCAACGGCGGCCTGTTCGAGGTGCTGCTTGGCAAGGAGGACGCCATCATCTCCGACGAACTCAACCACGCGAGCATCATCGACGGCGTGCGCCTTTGCAAGGCGATGCGCTACCGCTATAAGAACAACGACATGGACGACCTTGCGGAAAAGCTCGCCGAGGCGAAGGAAGCCGGCGCGCGCACGATCATGGTCGCGACGGACGGCGTGTTCTCCATGGACGGCTTCATCGCGAACCTTCGCGGCATCTGCGACCTCGCGGAGCAGTACGACGCATTGGTCATGGTGGACGACAGCCACGCCGTGGGCTTCATGGGCGAACACGGCAGGGGAACGCCCGAATACTGCGGCGTAACGGAGCGCGTGGATATCATCACGGGAACCCTCGGCAAGGCGCTCGGCGGCGCGAGCGGCGGATATACCGCGGCGCGGCAGAGCATTGTGGACCTCCTTCGCCAGCGCAGCAGGCCCTATCTCTTCTCCAACACGCTCGCGCCCGCGATCGCGGCGGCGGCGTGCGAGACGTTCGACATGCTCACGGAATCCACCGCGCTTCGCGACCGCGTGCACGAAAACACCGCCTATTTCCGAAAGGAACTGGGAAAACTGAGCTTTGACGTGCCCGAGGGGACGCACCCCATCGTGCCGGTCATGCTCTACGATGCGCGCGTCGCGCAGGAATTCGCCGCGCGCATGCTCGAAAAGAGCGTGTACGTGGTCGGCTTCTCCTATCCGGTGGTGCCCATGAACAAGGCGCGCGTGCGCACGCAGGTATCCGCGGCGCACACGAAGGAAGACCTGGATTTCGCCATCCGCTGCTTTGCGGAAGTCAAAAAGGAAATGGGCATATAATGACAAAAGAAGGTGAGTATTTCGTGGAGCGCAAGACGCCTCTATACGACATCCACGTCGCCGAGGGCGGCAAAATCGTGCCCTTCGCAGGCTATCTCCTGCCGGTGCAGTACGCGACCGGCGTCGTGACGGAACACATGGCGGTTCGCGAAAAAGCGGGGCTTTTCGACGTCTCCCACATGGGCGAGATCGCGTTTACGGGAAAGACCGCGCTGAAGACGCTAAACCACATCCTTGCCAACGATTTTACCGGCATGAAGGCGGGCCGCGTGCGCTACAGCGTGATGTGCAACGAGCGCGGCGGCTGCATAGACGACGTGTTGGTGTATAAATTCGGCGAGGAGGACTATCTCGTCGTCGTCAACGCCTCCAACCGCGAAAAGGATTTTGCGCACATGGCGGCAAACGTGCTCGAAGGCACCGAGATTCGGGACATCTCCGATTCCGTGGCGCAGGTGGCGATTCAGGGGCCGGCTGCGAATGCGATTATGGAAGAGCTTCTCCCCAAGGAGAGCATCCCGCAAAAATACTATACGGCGCTGCGCAATGTGGAAATCAAAAACATGCGCTGCATGATCTCCCGTACGGGCTACACGGGAGAGGACGGCTTTGAGATTTACACCGCAAACGAAAACGCCCAAACCCTGTGGAAGACCCTGCGGGCGGCGGGCGAGCAATACGGGCTCATACCCTGCGGGCTTGGCGCGCGCGACACGCTGCGGCTGGAGGCGGGGATGCCGCTGTACAGCCACGAGATGGACGAGGACATCACCCCGTTCGAGGCGGGGCTGGGCTTCAGCGTGAAGTTGGACAAGGCGGAATTCATCGGCAGAGATGCCCTCATTTCCGCAAAAGAACCCGCACGAACCCGCGTGGGGCTTTCGGTCACGGGAAGGGGCATCCTGCGCGAGCATCAGGACGCGTTTATCGGGGAAGAACGCATCGGCGCCACCACATCCGGCACCTTCTGCCCGTACGTCGGCAAGGCCGTCGCCATGGCCTTAGTGGATAAAAAGCACACCGCGCTCGGAACCGCCATCGAGGTAGACGTGCGCGGGCGCCGCGTCGCCGCCGAAATCGTGCCCCTGCCGTTCATCGACAAAAAGGCTTGAAAACAGTAAGGAGGATATCATCATGGCAAACTATCCCGAGAACCTGAAGTACTCCAAATCGCACGAATGGGTGAAAGAGGAGGACGGTCTTTTCGTAGTCGGCCTCACGGAA
>CAYFRC010000001.1:29226-29627 GCA_964345325.1 uncultured Oscillospiraceae bacterium | reverse complement strand
CCCTTCAAATACGCGCCGCCGGGCGGCTCGGTCTCGATCGACGCGGATGTTCAAAATGACGTCGTGACGGTCTCGGTATCGGATACGGGCGTCGGCATTTCCGAGAGCGACCTGCCGTACGTGTTCGACAGGTTTTATAAGGTGGACAAGGCGCACTCCTCACACGGCCCGGGGCGGGGGCTGTCGATTGAGAAGGAACTGTTGGGGCGCATGGGCGAAACAATATGGGTCGAAAGCCGCCAGGGCAAAGGCTCGCGCTTTTCGTTCACGCTCCACAGAAGGATGGAATAAGGGAAAAGAAAGGGACAAACACATGCTGCTGGATCTTTTTCGAGGCGGGTTTTCAAACTTCAATCTGACGGAATTTGTGCGGGAACTGCTCCTGAGCCTCATCCCGTTCC
>CAYFRC010000001.1:19764-29216 GCA_964345325.1 uncultured Oscillospiraceae bacterium | reverse complement strand
CCAGGTGCGCGCGGGGGTCGACCCCCAAGAGTCCGCGGCGCGCGCCGTGGGCACCGCGGGCTCCGCCGTCGTCTTCGCCGGTATCACCGTGATCATTGCGCTCATCGGGCTCGGCTTCGCGGGCATCCCGTTCCTCACTGCGCTTTCGGTGCACGAGGCGGCGCACGCCTATGTCGCCTATCGCTGCGGCGACGACACGGCGTATAGGTACGGCCGCATGACACTAAACCCGATTCGCCACATCGACCCTTTGGGGTTTTTGATGCTGTTCATCGTGGGACTTGGCTGGGCAAAGCCCGTGCCCGTCAATCCCCGCAATTTCAAACATCCGCGCAGGGACGACCTGTTGGTTTCGATGGCGGGCATCTTCGCAAACCTTTTGATGTGCATATTGGGCTGCATCATCATGTATTCCTTTGTCTTTGCGGCGATCAAAGCCCTGCCGGAGGAAATGAAATATCTGAGCATCGGTTTTCAGGATGTGGATCCTCAGTATTACATCCCCTTCGATGTCGCGATTCGCTATGCGTACGCCATGGGGGACAGCCTGATCGTGCCGGTGTTCGGAAAGTACGCGGGCTATCTCTTTGAGATGGTGCAGATTTTCGCGGTGATCAATCTGTCGCTGGCGTTGTTCAACCTCTTGCCCGTGCCGCCTCTGGACGGCTATCACCTGCTGAACAACCTCGTGCTCAAGCGCTCGCTCTTTGCGAGCCAAAACGCCGCGACGATCGGGCGCGCGATCCTGTATGCCTTGGTATTTACGGGCGCATTGGGGAAGGGGCTCAGTTTCGTGATCGGACACACCTTTGACGGGATCGGAGCCGCCGCATACGCCGTGCTCCGAAATTTCCTGTGAGGAACGTATTGTATGGCATATGTCGTTTCCCTGAAACAATTCGACGGGCCGCTGGATTTGCTTCTGACGCTCATCAGCCGCGCGAAGATCGACATTCGGGACATCTTCGTTTCGGAGATCACGGAGCAGTATTTGGAATCCATCAGCGCCCTTTCGATGCTCGATATGGACAGCGCGAGCGAATTTTTGCAGATGGCATCGACACTCATCGAAATCAAGTCGCGCGCGCTCCTTCCCACGCCGCCCGCCGTGGAGGAGGGCGAGGAATCGCCCGAGGAGGCGCTCATCCGCCAGCTCACGGAATACAAGGCGTTCAAGGAGCTCTGTGAAAAGATGCGCCCGCTCGAGGAGGCGGCAAAGCTGCTCGTGACGAAATTGCCCGAGGAATTTCCGCTGCCCCCGCCGACGGTGGAGCTTACGGGGCTCACGACGCAGGGGCTTGCAAATGCCTTTTCGCGCGTCATGGAGCGGCTGCAAAACCGCACCTTTGTCGAGGAGCGCGCCGCGAAGGAGTTGCGCCGCGACACCTATACCGTGCAGGGCTGCGTATCGCGCATCCAGTCGCGCGTGCGCAAGGGGCGCTGCGCGTTTTCCGCATTGTTCGATGACGTGCAAAGCCGCGACGAAGTCGTCACGATGTTCCTGGCGCTCTTGGAGCTGCTCCGCCTAAACCGAATACAGGCGTCTCAGGAGGGCGTGTACGCGGAAATCTGGCTCGAAAAGGGCAGCAAATGACGAAGGCTTTGCAGGTACTTGTTCTTTTCGGCATGGCTGCGCTTTTGCCGCGCCATGCCGCGTTTTTTCGCCGCGTTCACGCCGCTTGGAAGGAGGAAAAGCCGTGCCCCATCGCGTAAACGTCCGCGCGCTCGCCGAATTCTATTGCGAAGGCGGCGACCTGTTTGCCGCCCTCAACGCCGTCGAGCGCATGCGGGAGGGGATGCAGGCGCACGTCCTCCTGCAAAAGCAGTACCCCAAATCGTTCCGCCGCGAAGTGCCCATCTCCCTCGAAGCGGAGGTACATGGCTTTCTTTTGACGCTGTACGGGCGCATGGACGGGCTGGACGAGGAGGCATCTCCCCCGCTCGTCGAGGAGATCAAGACCACGCGCCGAACGCCCTCGGACATCCGGCAGGACGACTATCCCGTGCATTGGGTGCAGGCAGAGCTTTATGCGTTTAAGATCGCGCGGCAGCGGCAGTTGGACGAAATCGATGTGCGCATCGTTTACACAAACCTCGTGGGCGACAGGGTTTCGTTTATGCGGCGCAGGACGCGCGCGTACCTCGAGGAGATGTTTTTGCGCACGGCGCTCCCGTATGTTGAATGGCTGCGCCTCTTGGATGCGCAAAGGGATTTGGAAGTGCCGACCTTTCGGGCTCTCGATTTCCCGTATTCCGAATATCGGCAGGGGCAGCGCGACATGGCGGTGCAGTGCTATATCGCGTTCAAAAACCGCGCGAACCTGCTGTGTCAGGCGCCCACGGGCATCGGAAAGACGATGGGCGCGCTGTTTCCCGCCATCAAGGCGCTGGGCGAGGGGCTCGCGAGCCGCGTGTTCTACCTCACGGCGCGCGGCACGGCGGCGCAGGCGGCGGAGGACGCGCTCGACAGGCTGCGCGAGAGGGGGCTTGTCATCTCCAGCGTGCGCCTGACGGCAAAGGAAAAGGTATGCGTAATGCCCGGCGGCAGGTGCGACCCCATGCTCTGCCCGCGCGCGATCGGCTACTACGACAGGCGGCGGGAAGCGCTGCGTGAGGCCGTATCCATGGGCAGGCTCTCGCGCGAGGCGATCGACCTGCTCGCCGAAAGGCACGAACTCTGCCCGTTTGAACTCTCGCTCGACCTCAGCGAGACGTGCGACGTGATCATCTGCGACTACAACTACGCGTTCGACCCGCGCGTGAAGCTGCGCCGATATTTCATGGAGAAGACGGACTCTATCCTCCTCATCGACGAGGCGCACAACCTGATCGACCGCGCGCGCGGCATGCTCTCCGCCGAGATAGACCTGAATACACTGCGCGCGCTCAAAAAGGAACTCGCTGCGCTGGGCGATGCCGCAAAAAAGAGCGCGGTGTACGAAACACTCTCCCTCTTTGCGGACAAGCTTCGGCGCGCTGGCAAGGCGTTGGAACAGCCCGCGTGCGATTTGGAGCCGGATTTTTCCATCAGCGACGCTGCGCTCGCCTTTACGGAGGAGGCGGGAAAGCTCCTCTCCGAAGCGTCGGTGAGCGAACTGTTTCGCGAAGTCTATTTCATGGCGCTCGATTTTGCGCGCGTCGCGGACGAATACACGGACGAACACCGCGCGCTCACGGAAAAGACGGCGGACAAAAACGTGCGCATGCGGCTGTGGTGTTACGACCCGTCCAAATACCTCGCGAAGTGCCTTTCGCGCGTGGGGGGGAGCGTCCTCTTCTCCGCGACGCTTTCGCCCATGGAGTATTACGCGCGGATGCTGGGGGTGAACCCCTCGGAGGGCGACGCGCTGCTGGATTTACCCTCCCCCTTCCCGCCGGAAAATCTGTTCGTCGCGCGGCTTCCGATCTCCACGCGGTTCAGCATGCGCGAACAGAGCGCCGCCTCCGTCGCGGAGGCGATCCTCGCGATGGCCGGCGCGCGGCGGGGCAATTACCTGGCGTGCCTTCCGTCCTACCGCTATTTGGAGATTGTAGAGCGGGAACTTCGCCTTCGCGCGGGGAACCTGCAAATCCTTTCGCAAAAGCCGCGCATGGACGACGCGGCGCGGGAGATGTTCCTTGCGGAGTTCGCGGCAAAACGGCAGCAGGGGCTTCTCGCACTCGTCGTGATGGGCGGCGTGTTCGCCGAGGCTATCGACCTTCCCGGGGAGCTGCTTTCGGGCGCGGCGATCGTGGGCGTGGGCATCCCGCAGCCGACGTTTGAGCGGGAGGTGCTGCGCGAACTGACGGACGACGGCGACGGCTGCGGCGCGCATTTCGCCTACACCTATCCCGGCATCGAGCGCGTGCTGCAGGCTGCGGGCCGCGTGATCCGCGCGGAGGAAGACATGGGCTGCGTGCTGCTCATCGACGACAGGTATTGCAGCGAATTTTATGAGGCGCTCCTCCCTCCGCACTGGAATGTATCGAGCGCAAAGACCGTTTCCGAGCTGAAGCGGATGCTCGCGCGGTTTTGGCGGCATTCCTCAGCGCTTTGAACACGGAAAGACAGCCGCGACGCGGGTTTTTACGACGCACTCCTCGGACACAATTTGCGCGTTCGCGTAAGGAAAACGGCGTTTTTCCTTCACGCACGCTAAAATTCCGCAAATTTTCTTGACATTTCGGCAATTTCCGCTATAATGGTTCCTGTACACAACGGCAAAAGGCAGGCATCCCTTCACGGAGAACTTGGGATGCCTTTTGCGAACTTCGTGGGCAAAGAAAGGGACGAAACCATGCAGGGAATCATGGAAACCGTGTTCGACATCCTGTATCTTTCCACCGTAATCACGCTGGGCATCCTGATGATCAAAAACAGCAACGGGCGCAGGCAGTATCTCCTGTTCGGCATCATGGCGGTCACCTTGGGCAGCGGAGACGCCTTCCATCTGGTTCCGCGCGCCTACGCGCTTTTGACGGACGGTTTGGCAAACCACGTCGCCGCGCTTGGTAACGGAAAGTTCATCACATCCATCACCATGACGGGGTTTTACGTGCTGTTGTATCTCGTGTGGCGCTTGCGGTATCATGTCGAAGGGCGGCGCGAACTCACTCTTGCCGTCTTAGCCCTCGCGATACTGCGCATCGCTTTATGCGTTTTCCCGCAGAACGGGTGGACTTCCCCGAATCCCCCGCTGTCTTGGGGCATTTGGCGCAACATCCCCTTTGCCATGATGGGCGCATTGATCATCGCGCTGTTTTATCGCAGCGCCAAGGAACACAACGATCGCGCCTTCCGCCACATGTGGCTCACCATCGTTTTGAGCTTTGCCTTCTACATCCCGGTGGTGCTGTTTGCGGATATCTATCCCCCTGTCGGCATCCTGATGATTCCCAAGACGATTGCGTATGTATGGACGGTTCTTATCGGCTACTTGGATATGCGAAATCAAGACAAAAAGGAGACTGTACGATGAAAAAACTCATAAACCGCGCGTTCCTCTACGCCATGTTCGCCTTGGCGGGCGGCGTATTCTATCGCGAATTTACCAAGTGGAACGGCTTTGAAGGCCGCACCGCGTTGGGATTTGTGCACCCGCACCTGCTGCTGATGGGTTCGTTCCTGCTTTTGATTGCGGCGCTGTTTGCCAAACAGCTGCCTCTTTTGAAGACAAAGCGGTTTAAGACATTTCTTACCCTACACACCGTAGGGCTTCCGTTCATGGTCGTCATGATGCTCGTGCGCGGCGTGCTGCAGGTGCTGAGGACGAACCTGTCCCGCGGCATGGATGCCGCCATATCCGGCATCGCGGGAATCGGCCACTGCATTTTGGGCGCGGCCATCGTCTACTTCTTCCTCGCGCTCAAGACCGCCCTGCCAAAGGACGCGGCATAAATACCCCAACCACAAAAAGCATGTGCCCCGCCCGCCTCAAAAGCGCGGACGGGGCATTTGTATGCCCGCAAATCCGCACCCAAGAAAAAAGTATTGCCCTGTGCACGCCTTCTGTGGTATAATACAATATATACTACTCTGCCCGAAAGGAGATCGCCTATGGAATATTCCGAAGAGCTGCGGCTGGAGAAGGAATATACCGCCCTTGTCCAACAACTGCTCTATGCCGTGGTGAGCCGATACAAAGGCTATTCGGAGTATCATGACGAGAGCATCCGCATGCTCCTGAGCGACGCATGGGAGGAGCTCCGCGTAAAACCGACCGCGCTGTCTCCGCAGGATCTCGAACAGCTTTCCACGGAGATCGACCGCTTCCTCGCGCGCAAGGCATTCACGCAGGAGCTCGCGGCGCGATACAAAAAAATGCTGACAAATCCGTATTTCGCGCGCGTAGACTTTCGCGAAACCGGAGAAAAGGAACTCGAAAAGATCGTGATCGGGCTGTACAGCCTCAAAAATACGGACGGGGCGCTGCTCGTGCACGATTGGCGCGCGCCCGTATGCAGCCTGTATTACGATTCCATGCCGGGCGAAGTGTCCTACGATTCGCCTTCCGGCACCATTTCGGGCTACATGACGCGCAAGCGGCAGTACCGCATGGCGGACGGGAAACTGCAGTACTTCGTCGATACGGACGTCTCCATCGACGATACGATGCTGCTCGACATCCTCTCCCGCACGACTTCCGCGCACATGCGCAACATCGTCTCCACCATTCAAAAGGAGCAAAACGCCGCCATCCGCTACGAAAAGAGCAATGTGCTCTCCGTCGTGGGAAGCGCCGGTTCCGGAAAGACGAGCGTCGCGATGCACCGCGCGGCATACCTCATGTACCACCAAAGGGATTCCATCGATGCGAACCGCATCGCCGTGCTCTCGCCCGGCGCCGCGTTCACGGAGTACATCTCGGGCGTGCTCGCGGAACTGGGCGAGGAAAACACGCAGATGGTCGTACTGTATTCGCTGTATAAAGAAATCATCGGTCGCAAAGTCGAACACCCGCTCCACCAGCAGGAGCACCTGCTGGGCGAGGAACACGCGTTCCGCAGGAAATGCGTGCGCGAAAAGAGCGGCACGGCGTTTTGCGAGGCGTTGGAGGATTTTGCCGACCGCTTCTCGGAATACGGGCCCGATTTTCAGGATATCGCGCTGGGCAAGCACGTCTTAATCTCCAAGGAAGAGATGGAAAACATGTTCCGCGTGCAGTTCCGCATGCTCAATCCCGCGCTGCGGCTGGTGCGGATCCGCGCCGTCATCGACGCGCGGATGGAAAACTGGTCGGACATCCTCTCCAAGCAGTATGAAGACCTCCTCATCAAGGACTATCGCGGAAAAGAGCTGGAGATCGCAAAAAAATTGGCGGTTTCGCAGCGCCTCAAGCCCGTGCGCGATCAGATCAAGGCGCTGCTCTCCATAAGGCCCGTGGATCTGTTCGCGATGAGCGTGAAGAACCTGTCCGAAGACATCGCGCTTTCCGCCGCACAGAACGCCGAAACCAATACGATCCTGTGGGAGGACGCGCCCGCGATCGCATATCTGCTTTTGCGGCTCGGGTTCGCGACCGCCAACCGCCAGATCATGCACCTTTTGATCGACGAGGCGCAGGATTACCCCGAAATCGCACTGAAGGCGCTCAGGCTCTACTATCCCAAGGCGCACGTCACGATTTTGGGCGACCCCAACCAGCGCACCTGCCCGGGGATGCCGCCGTGCGATCCGACGCGCTGGGGCGCATGCTTCGGCGATGACAGTGCACCGCTCATTTCCCTCACGAAATCCTACCGTTCGACGCTCCCCATCACGAGGCTGTGCAACGCGATCCTGCCGGAGCTCTCCGCCATCTTCCCCGTGGGGCGCGAGGGCGAATGGCCGTTCCTCATGCCGTACAGCAAGAAGGCGCTCACGGAAGTCGTGGACAAGTTCCACGAGAGCGGCTGCCATCGCATCGCGATCGTGACGCGCGACCAAAAAACGGCGCAGAAGATCGCACAGTACTATCCGCAAAATACGCTCCTCTCCGGCGAACGGAACGACATGCTGCCCGAAACCGACGGCATCGTGATCGGCAGCTATTCCCTGATGAAGGGGCTGGAATTCGACGCGGTCGTCGTCGTTTGGCCGGACGATACCGACCTGACCGACGGCGAGCGCAGAAGGCTCTACACCGCCTGCTCCCGCGCGCTGCACAATCTGTGCGTGCTCTCGGGCAGCGGTCTGTTCGACAGGCTCGGCATCGTCATGTAGATAAAAATGGCGTACGATATTGCAATCATCGGCGGCGGCGCATCGGGCATGGTCGCCGCCCTTCGCGCAAAAGCGCTCCTTCAGGGCGGAAACATCTGCATACTCGAAAGGCAGCCGCGCCTTGGGAAAAAACTCCTCGCCACCGGGAACGGAAGGTGCAACATCACCAATATGCTCGCGGATCGCAGCGATTACCACGGCGATCCCGCTTTTGTCGTGCCCGCGCTCGAAAAATACCCGCCGAGCGCCGTGCGCGATTTCTTTTCGTCCATCGGCGTGGAGACGTTCGAGGAGGACGGCGGGCGCGTATACCCCATGGGGGAACAGGCATCCTCCGTTTTGGATGCGCTGCGGCTGAGCCTTTCGGAGCAAAACATCGAAGTGCTGACGGAATGCGAAGTCACCCGCATCGCAATGCAAAAGGGCGGCTTTTCACTGCGCTGCGAAAAGGGCGATGCGGTTTTTGCAAGGCGCGTCATCGTCTCAGCCGGCAGGCCCGCGTCGCAGAATTTGGGCGGCACGAACCTCGGCACAAAGCTGCTCGCGCCTCTCGGGCACGCATCGCTTCCGTCCCTTCCCGCGCTGGTCCAGCTCAAGACCGAAACGGAGCCGATCCGCGCACTCAAGGGCATCAAATACACGGGCGAAATCTCCGTGCTCGTGGATGGGCAGGTGCGGCGGACGGAAACGGGCGAAGTGCTCTTTACGGAGTACGGCGTATCGGGGCCGCCCGTATTGCAGCTTTCCCGCATGGCATCGGTCGCCATCGCGGAGAAAAAACGCGTCTTTGTCCGCATGGAGGTGCTCGCAATGGCAGAAGATGCGGCATATGCGCTGCTCGCCTCGCGGCGGGAGGCGCTGTCCGCACGGCCGCTGGAACACTTTTTTGCGGGGCTTACCAACAAGCGCATCGGGCAGACGATTCTGAAACTCGCGGGCGCGCTTCCCTTCTCCCGCCCCGCACAGTCCCTTTCGGAGGAGGAGCTTCGCCGCATTTCCCGCCTTTTGACGGGCTGGGAGCTCGAGGTCTTTGGTACACAGCCGCTTTCGCAGGCGCAGGTGACGGTCGGCGGGCTCGACACGCATTTGTTTTTTGCGCACACGATGGAATCCAAAATCGTCAAGGGGCTGTACGCCACGGGGGAGATGTTGAACGTCGACGGCGACTGCGGCGGCTTCAACCTGCAATGGGCGTGGGCGAGCGGGCTTTGCGCCGGGGAGAGCGCGGCGCGCTCGCTGCGCGAAGGAAAAGAACCCCTTTGATACAGAAAGGCTTGGATACATAGATATGCCCGTTATAAACAACATCGCCCTGCCGCTCGATTCCGGCGAAAATGAAATCCGCGCGGCGTGTGCAAAAAAGCTCTCCGTGCGGCCGAAGGACATTCTTTCCATAGAAATTCTCAAGCGCAGCGTGGACGCGCGAAACAAGCGCGACGTCCGCTTTGTCTATTCCGTGCGCGCGCGAGCAGTCGGAGAAACTCTGCAAAGCGCGCCCGCCGCGGAGGCGCTTCCCCACGTCAGGGCGCCGCATCGCCCGGTCGTCGTGGGGCTCGGTCCCTGCGGGCTGTTCGCGGCGTGGGACCTCGCGCGGCGCGGCATGGAGCCGATCGTGCTGGAGCGCGGGCGGGACGTATTGCAGCGGCAGCGGGATGTGAAGCGGTTTTCCGAAACAGGCGACTTGAATACGGAATCGAACATCCAGTTCGGCGAGGGCGGCGCGGGTGCGTTTTCGGACGGCAAGCTCACCACCGGCATTTCCGACCCGCAC
>CAYFRC010000001.1:4709-19754 GCA_964345325.1 uncultured Oscillospiraceae bacterium | reverse complement strand
TGCGCCAGTTCGTCTCCTGCGGCGCGCCGGAGGAGATTTTGTACGAGGCAAAGCCGCACATCGGAACCGACAGGCTGCCCTACGTCGTGAAGACCATGCGCGAACAGATAGAAAATATGGGCGGCACAGTGCTCTTCGGGCACAGACTCACGGGCATCATCACGGAGCGCGGCATGGTAATAGGCATCGAAGCGACGGACGAAGAAGGGCAAATCCGCACCTTTGAGACGCGCGACGTGCTGCTCGCCATCGGCCACAGCGCGCGGGACACGTTTTTCATGCTGCGCGAAATGGGGCTGCCCATGCAGGCAAAGCCGTTTTCCGTCGGCGCGCGCATCGAGCACCTGCAGCAGTCTATCGACCGCGCGCAGTACGGCGCGTTCGCGGGGCATCCAAGGCTCGGCGCGGCGGATTATAAGCTCAGTACGCGCCTGAAAAACGGACGCGGGGCGTATACGTTCTGCATGTGCCCCGGCGGAACCGTCGTCGCGGCGGCATCGGAAAAAGACATGGTCGCGACCAACGGCATGAGCACGTATAAGAGAGACGGCATCAACGCGAACAGCGCGCTTTTGATCGGCGTGGAGCCCTCGGACTACGAAAGCGACGACCCCTTGGCGGGCGTTTTGTTCCAGCGCAAATGGGAATCCCTCGCCTTTCATCAGGGCGGCGGCGGGTACGTCGCGCCCGCGCAGCGGGTGGAGGATTTGCTCTCAGACAGGCCGTCCAAAGCATGCGGCGAGGTCGTCCCGAGCTACGCGCCCTCCGTGCGCTTTACGACGCTCTCCGCCTGTCTTCCGAAAGTCGTCTATTACGGGCTCGCCGAAGCCGTTCGCGCGTTTGACGCGAAGCTGCGCGGCTTTGCGCACCCCGATGCGGTGCTCACGGGCGTGGAGACGCGCTCGTCCTCCCCCGTGCGGCTGCTGCGCGGCGAAAACCGCATGTCCGCGCTCGTCGGGCTGTATCCCGCGGGCGAAGGCGCGGGCTATGCCGGCGGCATCATGAGCGCGGCGGTGGATGGGCTGCGCAGCGCGGAGAGCATCGCCGCGCGCTACGCGGACATCGAAACGGAAAGGAACGGTTAAATGCTCGAGCTTTTGAACCACAATCCCGCGCTTTTGTCGCTTGTTTCAACGCTCATATTGGGCGCGCTCCTGTTCGCATTCCTCTCCTGGCGCATCGGCCGCATGCAGCGGCAGCTTTACGAGTATCGCCGCCAGCAGAAGGCGCAGCAGCTCGCGCTGATCGAGCGCATTTCGATCGAAAGC
Source organism: uncultured Oscillospiraceae bacterium (assembly GCA_964345325.1). Taxonomy (GTDB): domain Bacteria; phylum Bacillota; class Clostridia; order Christensenellales; family Aristaeellaceae; genus CAYFRC01. The sequence goes on along the minus strand of CAYFRC010000001.1, from coordinate 18,486 downwards.
GGCTATTCCCGCGAGAGCGTCGCGCAAATGTATAAAATCTATCAGGAGGGCGCGCAAAACAGCGAGCGGCGCATCGAAATGCTCTCCGAGAACATCGAGCGCAGGCTGAACGAAAGCGTCACGCATCTGCAGGACGCAAACGAAAAGCGGCTCGGCGCGTCGTTTCGGCAGGTGAGCGAGCAACTCGCGCGCGTACACCAAGGCTTGGGCGAAATGCAGACGCTCGCGCAGGGCGTGGGCGATTTGAAGCGCGTGCTCTCGGGCGTAAAGACGCGCGGCATCTGGGGCGAATTGCGGCTGAAGACCTTGCTCGAGGAAAACCTCGCGCCGTCGCAATACCTCGTAGACACCCCCGTCGCGCCGAACGAAAAGGAGCGCGTGGAGTTCGCCGTGAAATTGCCCGGCAAGACCGACGGCGAATGCGTGCTTTTGCCCATCGATGCGAAATTCCCGCAGGAGGACTACCACAGGCTCGTCGCCGCGCGGGAGCAGGGCGACAGGGCGCTCGAGGCGAGCGCGGAACAGGCGCTGGACAGGTGCCTTTTGACGGAGGCCAAGCGCATTTCGGACAAATACATCCGCATCCCGCACACGACGGATTTCGCGGTGATGGTCCTGCCGATCGAAGGGCTGTACGCCGAATCCCTCAGGCGCCCCGAGCTCTTTGAAAAGTGCCGAAACCGCTTTCACATCGTGATCGCGGGCCCCACGACGCTGTCCGCGCTTCTAAACAGCCTGCAGATGGGTTTTCGCTCCGTCGCGGTGGAAAAGCGCAGCGAGGAAATCTGGAACCTCTTGGGCAGCGTGCGCGAGGAGTTCGCCAAGTACGGCGACGCGCTCGAGCGCACGAAGCAGAAATTGGAGCAGGCGACGGGCGAACTGGACACCGCCTCCGCGCGCACCCGCGCGATCCACAGGCGGCTGCGGCAGTTGGAAAAGCCGGAATAGCCCCGCTTTTTCCGGCGCACTCAAACGGATTCTATCGGGCAGATGCAGACCGCGCCCGCGACGTCCTCCTTCCAAAGGAGCGCGCCGTCCGGCGAGACGCAGGTCACGCTGCCCGAATTTTGGTTGGCACACAAGAATGTTCCGTCGTCGAGTGCAACCATGTCCCTCGGGTACGCGCCGTAGGTCGGGATGGTCTTAACAAAGCGCGCACGGCCGTCCGCCGAAAGGCTGAATACGGCGATGCTGTCGTGCCCCCTGTTGGTGGCAAAGAGCCGCTTTTCGTCCTTCGACAGGCGGATCGCCGCGCAATAACTCTGCCCCGCATATCCCTCGGGGAGCGTGGATGCGGTCTGCACGATCCCGCCGTTTTTCAGATAGGAAACCTTGCTCGCGAGCTCGTGCACCACATAGCACCTTTCACCGCCCCTCGCCCAACACAGGTGCCTCGGCCCCATGCCATTTTGAAACTTTACGCGCGATACGCGCGTAAGAAGCCCCGTTTCTCCGTTTCGCCGATAGAAAAACAGGCTGTCGCAGCCCAAATCCACCGCGCACAAAAGCGCGTCGTCCTTGGGCCATATGCTCACATGGTGCGCGTGCGCGTCGCGCCCGAGGACATCTATATGGTCCATCACCTGTGTCGCATCCCGCACGATGCCGTTTTCTACGGGCAATACGGAGATGCTGCCCGTATGGTAGTTTGCGGTATACAGCGTCCTCCCGTCGCGCGAGAACGCCATATGGCACGCGCCGTCCCGCCCGATATAGGCTTTTGCTAAGAGGTCAAACGAATCGCCCTCGAGCGCGTATTGCGCAATATAACCCTTATCGAGCGCATCGCTTTTTCCGTTCGTCACGAAGCCCCGCCCGTCGGGCGTCGGGATGATGTAGGTGGGGTTAAAAAGGTCTTTCGCGGTGCAAAGCCTTGTGAGCCCCGTTTCCGAACAGTCCGCGAGGAGTACGCCCTCCCCGCCGAGCCGCGTATAGGTTCCGATGAGCATGCGCACAGAAATCGCCCCCCTTTATCGAACAATCAGATACCTCACACAGATTATACACGGAAATCAACAGATTTGCACTGGTTAAAATCGAAATTCCCCTGTATAATAAAGGGAACTACCCGCGCGGAGGAAAAGCCTTGAAAAACGTGAAGAAAATAAAGAAAATAAAGAGAAAGCCCGTCTCGTGGGCGCTGCCTTTGACGATATTGTCCCTCACGGTAATCTGCATCCTGTGCGCCTCGCTCATCGCATGGGCGGGGGATTCCACGTATTACATGATTATGCGCGAGGCGGTCGATCGCACCACGTATTATGCGGGCATCTTTATCGACGGCAAGGACGTGTCGTCCTTAACCTATGCCGAAGCGTTAGACCGTTGGGCAGAATACGACGCGCAGGCGCGCAGCGCCCACAACGTCCGCCTCGCCCTGCGCGGCGAAACGTGGGAGATGGACGCAAACTCCCTCGCCTACGAGAGCGACTATGTCGAGCCGCTCGCGCGCGCGTGGATGGTCGGGCGGTACGGCTCGCTCGCACAGCGATACGAAACCGTACGCACGTTGAGCGACAGAAACTACGCGGTCGAGCGCTCCTACAGCATGAAAAAACTCAAAACGCTGCTCGAAGCCATCGCGAGCGCGAACAACGTGGAGGCATATGCCGCACAGGTCAAAAATTTCGATCCGGAAAGCGGCACGTTCACCTTCACGGAAGCAAAAAACGGGCAGATGATCGACGAGGACGAGATCATCGGCGACGTCAACAACGCTATAAAGCGCGGCGGCGGCACGGTAGACATCGCGCTGTACGAAATCGACGCGCAGGAGACAGCCGAAAAGATTTCCTCGCAATACGGCTTAATCGCCAGCGCCACGACGAACGCCTCTTCCTCATCGAAAAAGCGGCTGACCAACCTCAAGGTCGCCTGCAGGACGATCAGCGGCATGAAGATCGACGTCGGCGAGACCTTTTCTTTCAACGAAGCGCTCGGAAAGCGCACGACGGAAAAGGGATACAAGCCCGCCGGCGCGATCGAAAACGGGATTACGACCGATCAGGTCGGCGGCGGCATCTGCCAGATCTCGACGACGCTGTTCAACGCCGCCGTCAAGGCGGATCTGTCCATCGTGGAGCGCTCGCCGCACTCGCGCCCGTCCACATACGTCGATGTCGGAAAGGACGCGGCGGTCAACTGGCCGAACCAGGATTTCAAGTTCAAAAACACGTCGACCGAGCCGGTGTATATCGCCGCCACCGTCACGGGGAAAAAGCGCGTCGTCATCTCGATCTACGGAAAGCTGCGCGAGGACGGCGTGACCATCAAACTCGAATCCAAGAAGACCGCCACCATCTCCCCCGGTGCCGACCGCATTTCCTACGATGCGTCGCTCCCCACCGGCCAAAGCGTCGTCGTGGAGAAGGCGCGCAAGGGATATAAGGCGACGACCTATAAAGTGTATTACGACGCGAACGAAAGGGAGATCGGTCGCGAGGTACTCTGCAAGAGCAGCTACCCCGCTTCCGGCGCCATCGTGCGCGTAGGAAGATAACGACAGGAGGAAATACGCCAATGCCCGTAAAAGTTCCGGATACTCTGCCCGCCGTCGAAGCGCTCCGCGCCGAGAACATCTTTATCATGACCGAAAACCGCGCGCAGACGCAGGACATCCGCCCGCTGCGCATCGCGATTTTGAACCTCATGCCGACCAAGGCGATCACGGAGACGCAGCTTTTGCGCGTGATCGGCAACACCCCCCTGCAGGTCGAAATTACGCTGCTGCGCCCTGCGTCCCACGTCTCCAAAAACACCCCCGAATTGCATATGACTTCGTTTTACAAGACGTTTGACGAGATCAAAAACATCAAGTTTGACGGGCTCGTCGTCACGGGCGCGCCGGTTGAGATGCTGGAATTTGAAGAGGTGGATTACTGGAACGAACTGATGCACATCATCGATTGGTCGAAGACGCATGTGTTCTCCACGTTTTTTATCTGCTGGGCGGCACAGGCGGCGCTGTACTACCTGTACGGCATCCCGAAATACGAATTGCCGCAAAAATGCTCCGGCGTGTTCCGCCACAAGGTGCTGCTGCCGAACCATCCGCTGCTTCGCGGGTTCGATACGACGTTTCACGCGCCGCATTCCCGCCACACGGAGATGCGCGAGGCGGATATCGTAAACGACGATAGGCTGCTTCTCCTCTCCAAGAGCGACATGGCGGGCGTGTACCTCATCGCATCCAAGGAGGGCAGGCGCGTGTTCGTCACCGGGCACAGCGAATACGACCCGAACACCTTGAAATTGGAATACGAGCGCGACATCAAAAAGGGCATGGACGTGCCCGTGCCGTACCACTATTTCCCCAACGACGACCCGACGCAGCCCCCGAACGTCCGCTGGCGCGCCCATTCCAACCTGCTCTTCCAGAACTGGCTGAACTATTTCGTCTATCAGGAAGTGCCCTACGACCCGGAGCGCATCGGCGGCGCGGAAATCGGTATGTAAATTTCGTTTCCATTCCGACAAGATTTGTTCCGTGTGCTTGAAATCGCGCCATAATAATGCTAAAATATACGCATTAAACATTGTCGCATTAAGATTGCGGGAAAGGGGTTTTTCGTCCATGAAAAAACAACTGCCTGCCTATGTGGTGCTGTGCATCATAGCACTTGTGGCAGGACTGCTTCTGAGCGCAACCAACGCCCTCACCGAAAAGCGCATAGAAGAGCAGAACCGCTTGGCTGCGGTAGCTGCGCGTATCACGGCACTCCCGGGAGCGGATGCCTTTGAGGAACTCGCGCTTCCGGAAGGATCGTCCTTGGATGCCGCGTATCGCGCTACGGCGAACGGCGCTTTGTTCGGCTATGTGGCGCAGATCACGGTCAACGGCTACGGCGGCGAGATCGAAATCGTCGTCGGCATGAACCTCGAAGATGCGATTACCGCAATCAACGTCGGCGGCCCCTCCTTTTCGGAGACGGCGGGGCTCGGCGCGAAAGCCAAGGAAGAGCCGTTCACCGCGCAGTTTAGCGGCCTCCAAGAGGAAGCCGTCCTCAAGCAGAACATCGACAGCATTACCGGCGCGACCATCAGCTCAGGCGCGGTCGTCGACGGCGTGAACGCCTGCCGCGATACGCTTTTGGCGTTTGCGGCGGCAGACCGATAGGAGGCGATGAAGTTGCTGAAAAACACATTTCGCGGCGGCGTACATCCCATGCGCCTATCCCACGAGGGCAAGAAGCCCACGCGGGACAGGCCCGTGCGCGATTTCGTTTCGGACACCGTCTGCCTTCTGATGAACATGCACCTCGGCGCGCCGTCCAAGCCCTGCGTCAAAAAGGGCGACCGCGTCCTCGTCGGGCAGGTCGTAGGCGAGCCGGTCGGTTTCCTCGGCATCCCCGTACACGCGAGCGTTTCGGGCGAGGTCATGGGCGTAGAGACGCGCCCCTATCTCGTGGCGGATCCCGCGATGTGCGTCATCATCAAAAACGACTTTGCGGATGAATGGGTCGAGCTGAACCCCTTGGGCAATGTGGAGACCTGCGATAAGGAGGCAATCCTCCCCGCGATCAAGGCGGCGGGCATCTGCGGCCTTGGCGGCGCGAGCTTTCCGACGCATGTGAAGCTTTCGATCCCCGAAGGCGCGTATTGTGACACGATCATCCTAAACGGCGCGGAGTGCGAAACCTTTCTGACCGCCGACGACCGCCTCATGCGCGAAAAACCCACGCGCGTGGTGGACGGCCTGCGCGCCGCGATGCGCGCGATCAACGTCAAGCGCGGCGTTATCGCGATCGAGGACAATAAGCCCGAAGCCATCGAAGCCATTCGCCAGGCGGCGAACGGTAGAAACGGCGTAGAGGTCATGGTGGTGAAGACCAAGTACCCGCAGGGCGGCGAAAAGCAGCTGATCGAGGTCGTCACGGGCCGTCAGGTGCCGACGAGAAAGCTCCCGATCGATGTACACACCATCGTCCTAAACGTGGGGACGGCGGCGGCGATCGCGGACGCGGTCATCGACGGAAGGCCGCTCATCGACCGCATCACGACCGTGACCGGCCGCGTCAGGCAGCCCGAAAACCTCCGCCTTCGCATCGGCACGATTATCGGCGACATCATCGGCGAATGCGGCGGCTTCAGCGAGGAGCCGGGCAAGATCGCCTGCGGCGGCGGCATGACGGGGCTGTGCTGCCCCAACACGGACATCCCCGTCGCCAAGGGCACCAACGGGATCGTCGTCTACAGCATAAAAGAATCCAAGAGCGTGGACGAAAAGCCCTGCATCCGCTGCGGCAGGTGCGTCGAGGTGTGCCCCATCGGGCTGAACCCCTATCGCATGAAGCCGCATTGCGACGACGGCAATTTTCAGGAGGCGCAAAAGCTCTGCGTGATGGATTGCATCCTCTGCGGAGCGTGCAGCTATGCGTGCCCCTCCAAGAGGTGGCTGACCGCGTCGTTCAAGCTCGCGAAGGACAAGATCGCCCTCGCGGCGAAAAAAGGAGGGAAATAAGCAATGCCTCTGCGACTTTCCACCGCGCCGCACATCCGCGGCAGGGCATCGACGGCCTCGCTCATGGGGAATGTCCTCATCGCGCTCCTTCCGTGCGCGGCGGCCGGCGCATATTTCTTCGGACTGAATACACTTTGGATTCTCTTGATTTCCACGGCGGCAGCCGTCGTCGCGGAGCTGATTTGGCAGCTCTTGGCGCGGCAGACGGTCCGCGTCGGCGACCTTTCCGCCGCGGTAACGGGGCTCCTTGTGGGCCTGAATCTCCCGCCGACCGCGCCGTGGTGGCTCGCCGTCATCGGCAGCTTCATCGCCGTGATCCTCGTCAAACAGCTCTTCGGCGGCATCGGCGACAATTTCATGAACCCCGCCCTCGCCGCGCGCGGCATCCTGCTCGCCTCGTGGCCCGTGCGCATGACGGCGTTCGTGCTGCCCGGCGTGGAAGCGGTCTCCTCCGCAACGCCCCTTGCGGGGCTGGAGGCGATTTCCTCCGCCTCCACATCCACGCTCGTCGAAATCACGATGTACCAGAAGTTTATCGGGGATATTCCCGGCTGCATCGGCGAGGTCAGCAAGGCCGCAATCCTCGTAGGGTTCTGCTATCTCCTCCTCACGAGGACGATTTCGTGGCGCATCCCCGTCACACTGGTTTTGACGACCTTCGTGCTGAGCCTCTTCACAAAAGGCGGCATCATGGGCGCGACGGACGCGATCCTCACCGGCGGGCTGCTTTTCGGCGCGGTCTTCATGGCGACGGACTACGTAACATGCCCCATGACGGCGCGCGGCCAGTTCCTGTACGCGGCGTTCGTCGGGCTGGTTATCTGGGTCGTTCGGTCTTTCTGCAATTATCCCGAGGGCGTGACATACGGCATTCTGCTGGGCAACATCGTCACCCCGCTCATCGACCGCTTCATGCCCGAGCGCATATACGGCTATGGAAAGGAGGCAAAGAGCAATGGCTGACGGAAAAACGAACCTCAAATCCGTGTTTCTAAACGGCATCATCACCGAAAACCCGATCTTCCGGCTGGTGCTTGGCACCTGTCCGACGCTTGCGACCACAACGAGCGCTATCAACGGGCTCGGCATGGGCGCCGCGGCGACCTTCGTCCTGATCGGCTCCAACGCCGTCATCGCTCTCCTGCGCAACTTCATCCCCGACAAGGTGCGCATCCCCGCGTTTATCGTGGTCATCTGCACGTTCGTCACAATGATTCAGATGTGCATGCAGGCGTTCCTCCCCTCGCTGTATGAGGCGCTGGGGCTGTTCATCCCGCTGATCGTCGTCAACTGCATCATCCTCGCGCGCGCGGAGGCGTTCGCAAGCAAGAACGGCGTGCTCGCGTCCGCGATGGACGGGCTCGGCATGGGCGTGGGTTTCACGCTCGCGCTGGTGCTCATGGGTTCCATCCGCGAACTGCTCGGAACCGGCAGCGTCTTCGGCGTGAACATTATGGGTGCCTCGTACGAGCCGATGATCATCATCATCCTCGCGTCGGGCGGTTTTCTCACCTTCGGGCTGCTGCTTGGCGCGTTCAACGCGATCGTCGCCAGGGTCGAAAAGGCCCAAAGGGCAAAGGAGGGGCTTGAGGTATGAACGAACTTACCAAAATCCTTCTGTTCATGGTCAACTGCATTTTGACGCATAACTTCATCTTCTCCCGCTTCCTCGGCTGCTGCCCGTTTTTGGGCGTCTCGCGCAAGGTCGAAACGGCGGCGGGCATGGGGCTTGCGGTGACGTTCGTCATGGCGCTCGCCTCGCTGTTCACATGGATCGTATACTATCTGGCGCTCGTGCCGCTCAAGCTGGAGTATCTGGACACCATCACGTTTATCCTGGTCATCGCCGCGCTCGTGCAGTTTGTGGAGATGTTCCTCAAAAAGAGCAGCCCCGCCCTGTACAGCGCGCTGGGCATCTACCTGCCGCTGATCACGACCAACTGCGCCGTGCTGGGCGTTACGGTGCTCAACAAAACCGAGGGCTACAACCTCGGCTACAGCGTATTAAACGGCGTCTTCGGCGCGCTGGGCTTCCTCCTTGCAATCACTTTGATGGCGGGCGTCAGGGAGCGGCTCGAAACCAGCAAGATTCCGAAGTGCCTGCAGGGATTCCCGATAAGCCTCATCATCGCGGGCCTCATGAGCGTTGCGTTCATGGGCTTCGCGGGGCTTGGGCAGTAAGGAGGCGTAAGCTATGCCGATTGTATATGCCGTATCGCTGCTCGGCGGGCTGGGGCTCGCCTTCGGGCTGCTGCTGACGCTCGCAAGCAAACTTTTTGCCGTGGAAGTCGACGAGCGCGTCGGAAAAGTTCGCGAATGCCTCGGCGGCGCGAACTGCGGCGCGTGCGGCTTCGCCGGATGCGACGCCTTCGCGGAAGCTGTCGTCGCGGGCAAGGCGCCGGCTGACGGCTGCCCGCCTGCGGGCAAAGCCGCCGCGAGCGCGATCGCCGAGATCATGGGCGTGACGATCGAGGAAAAAGAGCGCATGATCGCGCGCGTGCTCTGCCAGGGGCGCCCCGGCGTCGCCAATACCCGCTATGTCTACGACGGTTACAAGAGCTGCGCCATTGCCGCGAACATCGCGGGCGGCCCCAAGGAATGCCGCTTCGCGTGCGTGGGCTTGGGCGACTGCGTGGACGTGTGCCATTTCGATGCGATCTCCATCGTGGACGGCCTTGCGCGGATCAATCCCGACGCATGCCAATCCTGCGGAATGTGCGTGGACGTCTGCCCGAGGGGCGTCCTGAAGCTGCTGCCCGTTTCCAGCAAGGTGATCGTGCGCTGCCGCAACAGCGACGTCGCTCGCGCCGCGCGGGCAGTATGTATGGATGCCTGCATCGGCTGCAGCCGCTGCGTGAAGGAATGCAAGTACGGCGCGATCGCGGTCGAAAACGGCTATGCCCGCATCGATCCCGCCAAGTGCGTGCGATGCGGTGACTGCGCCGCCGTATGCCCCTGCAACTGCATTACGGTGGGATAAAACGATGAATGCATATGTAATGGCACTGGGCATGTTCGACGGCGTCCACCTCGGGCACAGGGCGCTCATCGCGCAAACGGTCGCGGAAGCGAAGCGCCGCGGCATCAAAAGCATCGTCTACACCTTTTCGAACCACCCCAAGAGCGTCTTTTCAACCGCGCCGGAGCTTCTCATGTCGGCGGACGAAAAAAGGCAAATCATCCTCTCTCTGGGCATAGACGAGGTCGTCATGCGCCCGTTCGACAGGGAACTGGCGAACCTTTCGCCGGAAGCGTTCATCGAGGGCATCCTCTCCGAATACCGCGTGCAGTGCTTCGCGGTGGGGCGCGATTACGCCTTTGGAAGGGGCAGAAGGGGAAATGCGGAAACGCTCCTCGCGCTCGGAAAAACGCACGGCTTTGACGTGCTCACCGTAGACGACGTGCTGTACGAGGGCGAAACCATCTCCTCGACCAGGATTCGCGCGCTCCTCGACGCGGGAGATGCCGAAACCGCAAGGAAACTGCTCGGAACCGAATAACACCGCCATCGCACCGCGAGAAAAATACGTTCGCGGTGCGATACCTTTCTAAAAAACAGACGGAAGGTGAAAATCCATATGGAAACAAGAGACAGGGCGGGTTTGCTTGCCCAGTGGCTGGAAGAAGAAAAGATTGCCCACATAAAGGGCTGGGATTTCTCCCACATCCACGGCAGATATGCGGAGGAAGACGATCTCCCTTGGGATTTGGGGAGCATCATCCAAACGTATCTACAGCCCGATATGCATCTGCTGGACATGGAGACCGGCGGTGGGGAGTTTCTGCTCTCCTTCGGGCATCCGTACCACAATACGGCCGCCATCGAGGCCTTCCCGCCCAACGTGGCGTACTGCAGGGAGAAGCTGCTCCCCCTCGGCATCGACTTTCGCGAGGCGGACGGCGAGGACGACCTGCCTTTCGCCGACGAATCCTTTCAGATGATCACGAATCGGCACGGCGCGTACAAAGCCTCGGAGTTGAAGCGCCTGCTGAGCCCAGGTGGGTACTTCATTACCCAGCGGGTAGGCGCAGAAAACGATCGGGAATTGATTCATTTGCTCACGCCTGAAAATGCCCGATCCCCCTTCCCGGATGAATGCCTCTCCATAAAAGAGCAGGAGCTAAAGGAATTGGGCTTTGCAATTTTAGAAAAGGAAGAGGTGTTCCGCCCCATCCGCTTTTACGATGTGGGCGCCCTGGTCTGGTTTGCGCGGATTATCGAATGGGAGTTTGAAGGCTTTTCCGTTGAGACGCACTTGGAGAACCTCTACAAGGCGCGGGAGATTTTGGAGACAAAGGGCGCGATCGAAGGAACCATCCACCGCTTCTATATGGTCGCACAAAAAATGTAGACCGTAACAACTTTTCAAAGCCCCGCTCCTCATTATACGAGTTGCGGGGCTTTCCCTTGTGGGTTCGTGGTGCGTTTTCAAGTCGCGCCATGTTCAAGCAGCAACACCTTTCTGCCCTTCGCTGCGATTTTTCGGCAATCGGAACAAAAGCCTCGCCGTTCGGCAGGACGACAAAGCCATTTTCGCCCGCACGGCAATTTCCGTTTGGGAATAAATCCATCGCCGCAATCGTTTCGAAATCTCCGTCAACCCTTGAAGGATCGACGGGCATGCCTTCTATCGGGACGGGAGAAGAATACGACTCCGGCTTTGCAGTGAAAGAAGACATACAGCCCAAAGTACTGGCACAGGCCGTCACGAAATATGGATGGTGCGCCTATTATAACCTACCGCCGCGAGGAGTTGCTCCTCGCGGCGGTATTTGTAGCCCATTGCCGAGTATTACCAATAAATCGTCTCGCCCTTTTCGACGGACTCGAACGCGGTCATGATTACCTTGAGCACCGTGCGAATCTGGTCGTGGGTGACGAGCTGCGTCTCCTTGCCGTCCATCGCCTTCACGAAATTGCGGTAGTATTCATGTACGTCGCTCTTGGGAATCGGCAGTTCGTATTTGTCGATGGTGATGCTGTCGCGCGGCGCCATGGTCTTGGTCAGCCCCGCGGCGGTCTGCACCGGAATGACCTCGCTCTCGTGCCACGCCTTGCACTTGACGATTTCCGTAGGCTGCTGCCAGTCGCGTATGATCGCCGTGCCCTTTTTGCAGCGCAGGTAGAAGCGCGGCATCGCGACGAAGTTGAGCGTCTGCACCTCGACATACGCCTGCTTGCCGTCCGTAAAGGTGATGGTCAGGCGGAAGCCGTCGTCCACTTCCTGCGTGGTGATGGTATCAAAATCGCACCGAACGGACTTGATGTTGTCAAACCCGAAAATGCACAATGCCTGATCGATCAGGTGAACGCCCCAGTCGTACAGCATGCCGCCGCCATAGGGCTTGAGCGAACGCCAGTCGCCCGGAATGCCACGCGAGCCGTGGATGCGCGATTCGATGTTGATGGCTTCGCCGATCTCCCCGGATTCGACGATCTGCTTCATCGCGAGGAAATCCTGATCCCAACGGCGGTTCTGGTGCACGGAAAACAACACGTGGTTCTTATGCGCCGCATCGATCATGCGCTCGAGCGATTCCATCGAAAGCGTGACAGGCTTTTCGCAGATGACACTCTTGCCCGCCTCCATCGCGCGGATCGCGATTGGCTCATGCACGTCGTTCGGAGTGGCGATCGTCACGAATTCTATGCGCGGATCGGCGAGCAGTTCCGCCTCGCTCGCGTAGGCGTGAATGCCGCGCTCCTCTGCCAGCGCGTTCTTTTGCGGGTTGATGTCGTAAATGCCCGCAAGCGCGCATACATCGCTGTCCAACATGTGCCTTGTGTGCCAGCCGCCCATGCCGCCATACCCGATCACTGCCGCAAACTTCTTCATTGTACCCTTCCTTTCACGAAACGCAGCGCGTTTCGGATACTACCGAACATATCTTAACACAGTTTCTATGGGATTACAAGGGGGCGAAAAAAGTTTCCCCGGCGTTTAACCGAGCTTTCGTCCGATGACTGCGGCGTGGTTGCTCGCGCCCAAAATGGATTTCTCCCGATACCCCTCGTACATCGCGATGACATCTTCCTTCACGGCGCGTCCTCCTCCAAATCGGGAATCGCCTTGGGGCGCACCTCCATGTGGCCGAGCGTGAATTCGCGCATATATCGCGCTGCCTCCCGCCATTCAGGGCGTTCCTCCAAAAGGGCGATCGATTCAAACTTTGTGCGCGGCGCCTTGTGGAGGATGCGCCTTGCGCCGTCTGAGATCGGCGGCGCGCCCGAAAAGCAACGGGGGCAGATTGCCCCGCCCGCGAGTGCGTCAAAGCGCGCACCCGTCTCGATCTCCCGCCCGCATCGCACGCACTGCATGGCGGAGGGCGACTGCCCCAAGATGCGCATCAGGTGCATCTCAAAGCCAAATGTCGTAAGTGCCGGCGGCAGTGGCGCGTACGCGAGATGCGCGAGCGCGTGCAGCCCCAACAAAAACAGCGCTTCACTCGGCAGATTCGGCTGCGACGCGGAATACAAAAGCGAAAGGATATACGCCCCGTGCGTCAGTAGGTCGACATCCGTGCGGATCGGAAAAAAGCTGTCCGTCACCTGGCAGGACAGCACGCTATAGCGCCCGCGCGTCTCCGTCAGGGCGTATTCGCCCGCAGTAAACAGCTCCGCCGCGTTCAGAAGGGGCGATTTTTGCCTGCGGCAGCCCCGCGCGATCGCATCGACGCGCCCCAGATCGGGCGAAAGCAGCGTCAGCATGCGGTCGTTATCCTTATACTCGCTGCGGCGCAGCACCAATGCGTTTGTGACGATCATGAATCCTCATATCCCAGCGTGCGCAAATCGCCCATGCGGTTGCGCCAGTCCTCGCGCACCTTGACCCACAGTTTCAGCATAACCTTCGTGTTCAGGAGGTCTTCGATGTCGCAGCGTGCCTGCTGCCCGATTTTCCCGAGCATCGCGCCCTGCTTTCCGATGATGATGGACTTGTGCGACGGCTTTTCGCAGTACAGGTTCGCGTGGATTTCGGTGAGCGTGTCGGAAATCTTCTCCATCGAGAGCATTTCCACGCCCACGCCGTGCGGAATCTCCTCGCGCAGGTTGATCAGCGCCTTTTCGCGGATGATCTCCGCGCACATCACGCGCTCGGGCTGGTCGGTGATCATGTCGTCCGGGAAATACTTAGGACCTTCGGGCATGGCGTCCGAAAGCATCTTGAGCAGGAGCTCCATATTGTCCCCGCGCTTTGCGGAGACGACGACGATCTCGTCAAACCCGACCTCGGAAAGCTTTGCAAGCTGCGGCATGATGTCCGCATCCGTTGCGATATCGACCTTATTCACGGCGAGGAACTTCGGGCACTGCAT
>CAYFRC010000001.1:0-4665 GCA_964345325.1 uncultured Oscillospiraceae bacterium | reverse complement strand
AAAACCGCTTTGCATACCGCTTGCCCAGCTCCATATCGCCCGCGCCGATGTGCTGCGCGCTCACGACGACCAGCACCGCATCCACGCCGTCCTTCGCGCCCTGTGCGGACTTGACCATGTATTCGCCAAGCCTCGTGCGCGGCTTGTGGATGCCCGGTGTGTCCACGAACACGATCTGCCAGTTTGGGCGGGTCACGATGCCCATCAGCTTGCTGCGCGTCGTCTGCGGCTTGTCCGAGACGATCGCAACCTTTTCGCCGACAAAGGCGTTGCATATGCTCGATTTTCCCACATTGGGGCGCCCGAGGATCGCCACGAACCCCGAACGGAATGTAATTTCACTCATAGATTGTTCTCCGTTTCCGTCTTCTTTTCCCGAAGCGCTTTTACGAGTTCCTCGCCGCCGAAGGAGTGGGGCAGGAGGTTCGTCAGCGGCTCCACCGTATAGGTCTTTCCCGCCGTGCCGCAGAGCACCTGCATGTCGTCCGAAAACTCGTTCAGCACCTGCCTGCACACGCCGCAGGGCCATGCGTCCGAAAATTCGCCCACGACGGCGATGGCGGTAAATTTCTTCGCGCCCGCCGCAAGGGCATTGCACACGGCGCAGCGCTCCGCGCAGATCGTCGCGCCGTAGGAGGCGTTTTCGATGTTGCAGCCCGTAAACATCCTGCCGTCGTCCGCCAACAGGCACGCGCCGACGCGGTATTCGGAATACGGCGCATACGCGTTCTCGAGCGCCTCCGACGCCTTTTGAAACAGGGTGTCGTACAGTTGCGCATCCCGCCTTAAATCGGTTTTCGCCATGATTTTCTCCTCCATATCGCGCATGACGCGCTTCTCGCCCTCATCCATATGGTCGTAGCCGAACAGGTGCAGCAGCGCGTGCGCCGTAAGATAGCCCATCTCCCGCTCGATGGAGTGCCCGTATTCCGCCGCCTGCCGCAGAGCCGTGTCGAATGAAATTGCGATATCCCCAGCAAAGCCCTGTTCGCGGCGGAGCCTTTTTTGGCAATGCCGCGCTGTCTTCCCCTCGGGATAGCGTACCGAGGGAAAACTCAAAACGTCCGTCGCTCTGTCGATGTTTCGCTGCGCGCGGTTGATTCGGCGGATTGTCTCGTCGTCCACGATGCGCAAAAAGGCATTGATGCCCGAAAGTCCTTCCGTTTCGCAAGCGGCGCGCGCGACGCGCTCCAAGACCGCCTCGATCCCTTCGGGGATGCCCGATGTCTCTTTGGAAATCTCCAGTATCATTCATCGCTCTCCAGCATATGCTCGGGGAGGCAGTCTTCGTCCTTCGGCACGCGCTCCGTTTCTTCCTTGCGCGGGGGAATGGTGACG
Organism: uncultured Oscillospiraceae bacterium; assembly: GCA_964345325.1. GTDB lineage: Bacteria > Bacillota > Clostridia > Christensenellales > Aristaeellaceae > CAYFRC01. The sequence goes on along the minus strand of CAYFRC010000001.1, from coordinate 3,327 downwards.
TTCGGATATTCGATGCGCTCGTGGTACACGCCCATGATCATCGTCGTAAACACGTCGCAGATGCGCTGGATGTCCCGGAAGGTCAGCATACAGTCGTCCAGCTGCCCGTCCTCCATCTTGCCGCGCACGAGCTTGTGGATGAGTTCCGACATGCTCTCCTTGGTCGCACTGTCGCGCATCGCGCGCGCGCCTGCCTCCACCGTGTCCGCGAGCATGACGATCGCCGCTTCTTTCTCCCTTGGCTTCGGCCCTTCGTAGCGGAACTGCGCCGGATCGGCCTCGAGCCCCTGTTTGATCGCCTTGTCGTAAAAATAGACCACCATGGTATCTCCGTGGTGCTGCCCGATGATCTGCAGGATCGGATCCGGCAGGCGCCCCTTTTGCCCGAGCTCCACGCCGTCTGCGGTGTGCGCCGTCAAAATCGCGGTAGAGACGCGCGGGTCCGTGCGGTCGTGCGGGTTGTCGTGCATCTGGTTTTCGCTGAAGTACATCGGCCGTTTGAGCTTTCCGATGTCGTGATAATACGCGCCCACGCGCGCGAGCAGCGAGTTTGCACCCACGGCGGCGGTGGCGGCTTCGGCGATGTTAGCAACGATGATGGAGTGGTGATACGTGCCCGGCGCCTCGATCATGAGGCGGCGCAGCAGCGGCTGGTTCGGGTTCGCAAGCTCCATGAGCTTGGCGTTGGTCACGAGGTTGAACGTACTTTCCAGAACGGGCTGCAGACCGATGCAGAAAATGCCGCTCACGAGCCCGCCCGCGCCCGACCACAGCGCGCATTCCGTCGCGCTGTTCATGTCGACGCTCGTAATGTGGCAGATTGCAAACGTCGTGAGCATTTGGAGGAAGCCCGCAATCAAGCCCGTAATCAAAATCTCGCCTCTCTGCTGCCTTTTGCGCAGCAGCATGACGATGAAGGGACCGGAAACCGCTGCGCCCAGCATGGCGCTATACATCGCCGTGGAGTACAGATCCGCGTTGCGCGATGCGACGATGCCTATCAAAATCCCCAGGACGGCGTTCGCGATCAGGGCGAGCCTCGGCTTCATCAAAAGCGCAACCAGCATGACGCCGAGCGCGGTAAACGTGAGATAGGGGCTCAGGATATCCAAAAGCATCGTAAGCCCGACGGATGCGACCATGATCACGCACAAAAGCGCAATGCGGGTTGGCTGGGAGAACATCTCCGGCTCAAACGCATACAGGTACGCCCACATGATGAGAATGATGAGGAGGAGCAGCAGCAATACGCCCACATACAGGTTCACATCCGGAAGCTGATTCGCCAGCATGCCAAGGCTATTGAGCATGGCGATTTGGTTTTCTGTCACGACCTCGCCGCTGCGGACGATGTTTTGCCCCTTTTTGTAGATTACAGGCTCCACTTCGTCGCGCATCTTTTGCCGATTTGCCTCGGTCGTCTCCTCGTCCAGGAACATATTCGGCTCGATGTATTCCGTGATGACGGCACCGGCGAGGGAGGCGAGGTCGTCCGAAGAACCTTCGTTTTGGAGATCGCGCTTGATTTTGGATACCGCTTTCGCCTCCTGCCCTTCGGAGAGCTTCGCAGAGAGCGTTTCGCGCACGTATTTCACGGACATATTGCCAAGCGTTTGCAGGGTGGCGGCGTCGGAGAGGATCGCGCCGTCGACCACGGCATCTTCCACCACGACCGGATCGAGCTCTGTCAACGCCTGACGGCGCACCGCAGGCGTGATGTCGATCTGTATTCCGTCCGCATCGATATCCAACTGCGCGAGAAACGCCACCTTCTGAAACGCGTCGCGCAGCGATTCGATGACCGCGTTCATCACCGTTTCGTCGCTGATATAGGACGGCTGCACGGCATTGACGGCGGCTTCGCGCAGATATTCCGTTTCGATTTCGTCCTCCACGTCCCTCGTCGCCGTGATGGTCTTGGGCGCGATTTCGCCCGCGCGCAAATCCAGCCGCTCCGGCGAAACCGCCATCGCCAGCATCGCATACAACGCCAGCGCCGCCAAAAGCCCTATGAACAGGGATGTGTTTTTCGGCGCGGTGGTACGGTTGGATTTCTGTCGCTTTTTCATTGCCTATCCCCTCTTGTTTTCCTGCCTGTCGTGCCTTTCGTATGCCTTGACGATCGCCTGCACCAGCTCGTGCCGCACGACGTCCTTATGCGTCAGATAGGTGATGGCGATGTCGTCCACGCCCTTGAGCACTTCCAGCGCCTCGACCAAGCCGCTGCGCTTGCCCTGTGGCAGGTCGATCTGCGTTATGTCGCCCGTGATGACCATTTTGCTGCCCATGCCCATGCGGGTCAAAAACATTTTCATCTGCTCGGAAGTGGTGTTTTGCGCCTCGTCCAGGATGATGAAGGCGTCGTTCAGCGTCCTGCCGCGCATGTACGCCAGCGGCGCGACCTCGACCGCCTGCCGCTCAAAGAGCCGCGCATACGCCTCCGGCCCCATCATGTCGTTGAGCGCGTCGTACAAAGGCCTCAGATACGGGTCCACCTTCTGCTGCAAATCGCCCGGCAAAAAGCCCAGCTTTTCGCCCGCTTCGACGGCGGGGCGCGTTAAGATGATGCGCTCCGCATCCTTGTTTTTGAGCGCGACCACCGCCATGGCGATCGCGAGATAGGTCTTGCCCGTGCCTGCGGGGCCGATGGCGAAGGTGCAGGTGTTCTTTTTGATCGCGTCCACATACGCCTTCTGCCCAATCGTCTTGCACTTTACCTGCCTGCCCTTGTTGGTGATGGCGATTACGCCCTGCATGATCTCGCCGATCCTGTCCGCGTTGCCCTCGCTTGCGAGGTCTATGGCGTAGCGCAGGCGCGTTTGGTCGACGGCTTCGCCGCGCTGGACGATTTCCAAGAGCTTTTTCAGTACGACCTTGCAAAGCTCCGCCTTTTCCCGCTCGCCTGAGATCGTGATCTCCCCGCCGTGCGCGAAAATCTCCACGCCGAGCTCGCGCCTGAGTATATCCACGTTCTCATCGTGCAGCCCGAACAGGCTGATGAAATGGTCCGCAGAATCCACCTGCATTTGGGTCTTATGGATATTTCCTTCCAAATAACTTCCTCCCATGTTTTCGATACCCTTATTGTAGCACGTTTTGCACGCGGATACAAGCACGATATCAGCGCTGCACCCTGCCCGAGGCATTCCCGCCGCACAGGGCGAGTACTTCGCTTTCGCGCACGAGGTTGAAATCGTGCTCGATGGTCTGCTTCAGGCACGATGCCGCGACTGCGAATTCCACGGCGGCCCGGTTGTCCGCACCCTTGAGCAGCATGTGGATGAGCCCGCCGCCGAAGCTGTCGCCGCCGCCGACCCTGTCCACGAT